>NZ_JBHSPA010000045.1:38100-99056 GCF_042656245.1 Nonomuraea insulae | reverse complement strand
GTGGCGGTGCCGGTGAGGGCCGCCGGCAGCGGGGCCCGGCGGTGGCCCTCCCGGGTCACGAGGGCCAGATGTCCTTGATCACGTTCTGGACGACCAGCCCCACCGCCGAGGCCGCCGCCACCACCAGGATCGCCGTCCGCGCCCTGCCCCCGTCGAGATAGCGCCGCAGCGGCTTCGACACCAGGAACCCGAGCACCATGGGCACGATCAGCACCGTCCCGGTCAGCAGCGCCTGGGCGGGCAGTTCGCCCACGTACGCGAGG
This sequence comes from Nonomuraea insulae, assembly GCF_042656245.1. Lineage (NCBI taxonomy): Bacteria > Bacillati > Actinomycetota > Actinomycetes > Streptosporangiales > Streptosporangiaceae > Nonomuraea > Nonomuraea insulae. The sequence continues at coordinate 98,793 of NZ_JBHSPA010000045.1, read as the reverse complement.
ATGGCCAGAGACTGGGCCGCGCTCAGAAAGAAGAACATCGCCAGCGTGGCCCTGATCTGCGGCCCCTTGGCGTGCTGGTAGACGAGCCCGATGGGCGGCCCGCCGATGCCCGTGGCGGTGCCGGTGATCCCCGACAGGAAGCCGGCCGAGGTGATGGTGTACCCGTTACGCGGCACGCTCAGCGCCCTGGCGGTCAGCGCCACCGCGATCAGCACCATGACTGCAACGAGGACGCCTCTTGTGTATATGGAAACGTATACAACAATGACTCCCCCGATGACGCTCCCGGGCAGTCTTCCGAGCACCGCGAACCCCAGCCCGCGCCAGTCCACCCGCCGCCACTCGACGGCCAGGGTGAACAGCGGCAGGATCATGTTGACGACCTGAGCCGCGCCGGGCATGAGGTCGGGGACCAGCATGGTGAGCACGGGAACGGCGACCAGACCGAGCCCGAACCCCACACCGCCCTGGACGATCGCGCCCAGAAAGACCGCCAAACCGCCAACTATCAGCACCAAAGCCGCATTATCCATGCATGAGAGTCAACCATCTTTACTCTCCGTTGCCATTGTTGCTGCGAGAGTGACGTCACAGGCGTAGAGTAAGACGCGGGCGCAGACATAGTGTTTGGAGCATGGCCATGAAGCCGAAAGCAACGAGCATCCGTGTCAGCGTGAAGACCAGGGATCGCATCGCGGCACTCGCGAAGAAGGCAGGTGAACCCATGACCGCGATCATCGACCAGGCCATCCGGGAGATGGAGAAGAAACAACGCTGGGAGCGTGTCGCGGAGCAGATAGAGCGGACGCAGAGAGAGGACCCCCAAGCCTGGGCCGACTACCTCGCCGAGTCCAAGTTGGTCCAAGGCCCGACACCACGCTCCACCCGCATCGCACCGGAGTGGGAGGGGCTCATCACGTTTCCCGAGGAGAGAGATGAGGGTCATCCAGGGCGAGATCTGGCTCGCTGACCTGGGCGAACCAAGCGGTCGCGAGCAGGGCTACCGCCGCCCTGTGCTGGTCGTCAGCAATGACGAATTCAACTCCGCCACCGCAGTGAAGATCATCGTCCCGCTGACCACGACGGATCGGGGCTGGGACAACCACGTTTCCGTTCCCACCGAGGGCACCGGCCTGGAAAAGCCCAGCTGGGCCATGGTCGAGCACGTCCGCAGTGTGTCCCCGCAGCGGTTCACGAGGAGAGTCGGGATCGCTTCCGACGAAATCGTTCGCGAAGTCACCGACTGGATCACGGACATGATCTAGTGGTGTTGCCGCCCGGCGAAATAGAGCTTCGCCGGGTGGCACGTCTCATCGTGCCACAGTCCTGGCACTCGATGCGGCATGAAAGAGCCGCCCGGCGGGGGTGTCCCGCCGGGCGGCTCTCAAGGAATCGGGTGGTTCCCCCGATGCGGGCGCGTGAGGATCGCGCCCAACCCCCGGCTCGACGGCCAAGGGCTCCCTCGCCCCCGCTCAGGCTCATGACCGGGCGGGGACGCGGGAAGATCTAGGTCACTTGGCGAGCAGGGAGCGCAGCACGTACTGCATGATGCCGCCGTGCCGGTAGTAGTCGGCCTCGCCCGGCGTGTCGATGCGGACCACCGCGTCGAACTCCACCTCGCCCGCCTTGACGTGCACCGTCTGCGGGATGCCGCCTCCGTTGAGCTCCTCGACGCCCGTGATGTCGAACGTCTCCTCGCCCGTCAGGCCCAGCGCCTCCGCCGAGCCGCCCTCGGGGAACTGCAGCGGCAGCACGCCCATGCCGATCAGGTTGGAGCGGTGGATGCGCTCGTAGGACTCGGCGATGACCGCGCGGACGCCCAGCAGCGCCGTGCCCTTGGCCGCCCAGTCGCGCGAGGAGCCGGAGCCGTATTCCTTGCCCGCCAGCACCACCAACGGCGTGCCGGCCTCGGCGTAGTTGACCGAGGCGTCGTAGATGAACGACACGGGCCCGTCGGGCTGGGTGAAGTCGCGGGTGTAGCCGCCCTCGGTGCCCGGCGCGATCTGGTTGCGCAGGCGGATGTTGGCGAACGTGCCCCTGATCATCACCTCGTGGTTGCCGCGCCGCGAGCCGTAGGAGTTGAAGTCCTTGACCTCGACCCCGTTGGCCTGCAGGTATTGGGCGGCCGGGGTGCCGACCTTGATGGAGCTGGCGGGCGAGATGTGGTCGGTGGTGACCGAGTCGCCGACCTTGACCAGCACGCGGGCGCCGGCGATGTCGGTGACGGCCTCGGGCTTCGATGGCATGCCCTCGAAGTAGGGGGGCTTACGCACGTAGGTCGAGTCGGGGTCCCACTCGAACGTGTTGCCGGTCGGGATCGGCAGCGAACGCCAGTGGTCGTCGCCCTTGAACACATCGGCGTAGTCGCGCTCGAACATGTCGCGCCCGATCGAGGAGTTGACCACCGCCGCGATCTCCTCCGGCGACGGCCAGATGTCGCGCAGGTAGACCGGCTCGCCGTCGGCGCCGAGACCGAGCGGCTCGGTGTCGAGGTCGAGGTCGAGGGTCCCGGCCAGCGCGTACGCCACCACGAGCGGCGGCGAGGCCAGGTAGTTCATCTTGACGTCGGGGTTGATGCGGCCTTCGAAGTTCCGGTTGCCGGACAACACGGCGGTGACCGCGAGGTCGTTGGCCTGGATGGCGTCGGAGATCTCCGGCAGCAGCGGACCCGAGTTGCCGATGCAGGTGGTGCACCCATAGCCGACGAGGTTGAAGCCGATCTTGTCGAGGTACGGCTGGAGCCCCGAGCGCTCGAAGTAGCCGGTGACCACCTGCGAGCCGGGGGCCAGCGAGGTCTTGACCCACGGCTTGCGGGTCAGGCCCTTGTCGACGGCGTTGCGGGCCAGCAGGGCCGCGCCGAGCATGACGTACGGGTTGGAGGTGTTGGTGCACGAGGTGATCGCGGCGATCGAGACGATGCCGTGGTCGATCTCGAACGAGGTGCCGTCGGCCAGCGTGACGGCCACCGGCTTGTGCGGCCGGTCGCCGTTGGCGCGGGAGTTGGAGGCGGGCGAGTCGGAGGCCGGGAAGCTCTCCTCGACCGCCTCGTCCACGCCGTCGGCCGCCACGTAGTTCTGCACGTCGTGGCGCCAGGTGGCCTTGGCCGCCGACAGGGCGATGCGGTCCTGCGGGCGCTTCGGGCCGGCGATCGACGGGACGACGGTGGCCAGGTCGAGCTCGATGTATTCGGAGAAGGCCGGCTCGGGCGCGGACGGGTCGAGCCACAGGCCCTGGGCCTTGGCGTAGGCCTCGGTGAGCGCGATCTGCTCCTCGGGGCGGCCGGTCAGGCGCAGGTATTCGATGGTCTGGCCGTCGATCGGGAAGATCGCGCAGGTGGAGCCGAACTCGGGGCTCATGTTGCCGATCGTGGAGCGGTCGGCCAGCGGCACGGACGAGACGCCCTCGCCGTAGAACTCGACGAACTTGCCGACCACGCCGTGCTTGCGCAGGATCTCGGTGATCGTCAGGACCAGGTCGGTGGCGGTGGCCCCGGCGGGGAGCTGACCGCTGAGCTTGAAGCCGACCACGCGCGGGATGAGCATGGAGATCGGCTGGCCGAGCATCGCGGCCTCGGCCTCGATGCCGCCGACGCCCCAGCCGAGCACGCCGATGCCGTTCTCCATCGTGGTGTGGGAGTCGGTGCCGACGCAGGTGTCGGGGTAGGCCTTCCCGTCGCGGGTCATGACGACCCTGGCCAGGTGCTCGATGTTGACCTGGTGCACGATGCCGGTGCCGGGCGGGACGACCTTGAACTCGTCGAAGGCGGTCTGGCCCCAGCGCAGGAACTGGTAGCGCTCACGGTTGCGCTCGTACTCGCGCTCGACGTTGCGCTGGAAGGCGTCGGGGTGACCGAAGTAGTCGACGATGACCGAGTGGTCGATGACCATCTCGGCCGGGGCGAGCGGGTTGATGCGGGCGGGGTCGCCGCCGAGGTCGCGCACGGCCTCACGCATGGTGGCCAGGTCCACCACGCAGGGCACGCCGGTGAAGTCCTGCATGATGACGCGGGCGGGCGTGAACTGGATCTCCACGCTCGGCGCCGCCTTCGGATCCCAGCCGCCCAGCGCACGGATGTGGTCGGCGGTGATGTTGGCGCCGTCCTCGGTACGGAGGAGGTTTTCCAGCAGGATCTTCAGGCTGTACGGGAGGCGTGCGGCGCCCTCGACGGCCTCCAGCCGGAAGATCTCGTATGACGCGTCGCCGACGCGTAGCGTGTCACGGCTGCCGAAGCTGTTCGCGGACACGGTGATTCGCCTCCTCCATAGACAGGTGTTCAGACAGAATCCTGCCGCACTCCCCGACCGAAGAACACGTTAGGTGACCCTAACTCGCAGGTCGCGGCGGATGTCTCGACGTCAAGATATCTCTAGGTTATCTCGACATCAAGTTAAACGACTCATCCGACCCTGCCGACCGGGATCCCGTGGACGGAAAGAGGCATGGTGACGTGCGGAGACGGCGCGGACACGTCAGGCGGGACGGAAGTCAGACCGGCGCGAGCCGCCAGAACAGCAGTCCCACGATCGCCACGGACAGGATCGGGGCGAGGATCTTCTGCTCGAACTTCTTGCCCGTCTTGATGCCGATCTTCCACGGCAACATGAACTTGGCCCCCAGCGGCCACAGCACGGGGCACCCCCGCTCGGTCATGCAGTCGCCGACCACGTGGATCAGGCAGCCGATCCCCACCGCAAGCCCCAGCCAGGCGTAGCCCACGTCGAGGGAGAGGAAGACGGCGAAGAGCCCGGCGGTCATGCCGATGTTGACCATGGCGGACCCGAGCTTGTTGCCCGGGATCCCCACGCCGATGGCGCGCAGGGCGAGGCCGATGAGCAGCACGGCCATGATGTCGCGCCCGAGCGGATAGGTGGTGGCCAGCCAGTGCGCCCCGAGCCCGAGCGCCACGGCGAAGACCAGCGAGTGCGTGGCTCCTCGGTGCCCGCCGCTGATCCAGCTGACGGCCTTGCTGAGCGCCCACGTGATGGGCCCGAACGTCTGCGCGATCGTCGCGCTCGGATGGTCGAGGTCGGGCAACATCGCGGCCCCCGCGCAGATGATCGCGCCGGCGATGAGCTCGGCGGGATTGAGCGCGTTGGCCATGATCCCGGTGTCGACGAACCGGGTGGACTCGTTCACCAGAGGGAGTGCGGCCAGGGGCGGCGCCAGCCCCAGCCAGGCGATGGCCCCGGTCATCGCGTGCGTGTGCCCCATCATGATCACGACTTTACGGCAAAGAAACCCTTTACGCGGGCAGGCGTGCCGGAACGCTCCATGCAAGTGACCGCAAACGCAGACGAGGTCGTCTCCGCGGCGACAGCACCCCCCAGCCCTGCCGACGCGGAACGACCTCGTCTGCTCTGAACAACGGCCTACATCCCAATCCTGTTCCCGGATTCCGCAACTTTTTCGTGATCTGGCTCACGCTCCACCCGGACTTGCCAACGACACACTAGCGATATATCTTTGACGCATCGAGAACAGATCACGATATAGGAGAAAAGATGACTCACAACTTCGCAGCGAGCGGGCCATGGCCCGGCGCACACGACTACAAGCGCGCAGGTCGCGAGGCGCTTCGCGCCATGGCCGACGCGTTCGAGCAGATGGGCGGCCACAGGGGCGGTCCCAGAGGCCACGGCCCGCATGACCATCGCGAGCGCGGCCGGAGAGGCGGGCCCGGCGGACCGTTCCCGTTCGACTTCGGACGCGGCGGCCCGTTCGGCGGCCCGGGGCCGTGGGGCGGCGGGCACCGAGGCTGGGGCGGCCGGGGCCGCAAGGCCAAGCGGGGCGACGTGCGCGCCGCGATCCTGGCCCTGCTCTCCGAGCAGCCGCGCAACGGCTACCAGGTCATCCAGGAGATCGCCGAGCGCAGCGAGGGCGGCTGGAAGCCCAGCCCCGGCGCTGTCTACCCGGCGCTGCAGCAGCTCACCGACGAGGGCCTGGTGATCGCGGAGGAGAATGAGGGTCGCAAGACCTTCCGTCTCACCGAGGAGGGCCGCAACTACATCGAGGCGCACGCCGACGAGGTTCGCGCCCCGTGGGACGAGATGCGTCCGGACATCGACGACAACACCGCCGATCTCTGGCACATCGCCCGACAGTCCGCATTCGCCATGATGCAGGTTCTTCAGACCGGAAACGACGCACAAATCCGCGAAGCGCGTAAGACTCTGGTAGAGACCCGGCGCAAGCTCTACCAGATCCTGGCCGACGACGAACCGGGCGAGGAATAGGCACATCGGGCCGGATGACCGGTTCGGAGAGCGAGGAACCAGGGATGGACCGTAACGATCTCCGCATCGGCGACGCCGAGCGCGAGCACACGATGGCCGCCCTGCGCGAGCACTTCGCGCAGGGCCGCCTGACCCACGAGGAGTTGGACGAGCGACTCGACCGGTCGCTGGCCGCGAAGACGGCCGGCGACCTCACCCAGGTGACGGCCGACCTGCCGGGCCAGCAGCCGGAGCCCCCGAAGTCGCCGTATGAGATGGGCGACTGGCGGGCGGCGATGCACGCCCAGCGGCAGCAGATGCAGTCCATGCGCCACGCGCAGCGGGAGATGCACCGCGCCGCCTGGGCCGCCAAGGGGGGCGGCATGCGGCACCGGCACCGCGGGCCGGGCCCGTTCCTGCCCGTCTTGTTCGTGTTCATGATGCTCGGGCTGATCTTCGGCGGCTTCGGGATCTTCAAGGTGCTGCTGGTGGTGTGGCTGGGGGCCATGCTGTTCAGCGTCATCAACCGGCGTTTCCACCATCGCCGCTGAGGACCCGTCCAGATCATTTGGGCCTTGACCCGGTCAAGGGCCCCATTGATGATCTGGGCGGGTCTTCAGAGCGAAGGGGAAAGCCGCATGACCGAGCAGGGCACTCCGGTACGCCTCACGAATCCGTTCGCCGCCGTCGGGGACGCCGACGGCCTCGTCCTGGACGTGCCGGAGTACCAAGCCGGTTTCGATCGCGACCACGCGGGCTGCACGGAGCCGATGTGGAAGCTGGAGCGCGCCCAGGACTTCTACGAGCCCGACGTGGCGAGCTGGCGGGCCATGATGGACGGCGACTGGGCGCGCTCCCTGGCGTTGATCGAGCGGGTGGCCGAGCCGCTGGCCGACTACTTCCGGCGGCGCCAGCCGGTCAGGCGGGTGCGGGTGGTCGAACATCCGCTCACCGCGTACTTACAGTGGGAGATGCACATCCTGGCGCTGCGCGCCACGGCGGGCTCCCCCTGCCGGGTGCTGCCGGCCGAACGCGCCGCGGCCTTCGAGCCCATGCCGGAGCTGGTGATCTTCTCTCCGTCCCTGATGTACGAGGTGCTGTACGACGAGTACGGCGGGGGCATGGGCGGCAAGCGGATCACCGATCCCGAGATCGTCACCCCCTGCCTGCGCACGGTCCAGGACCTGTTCGGGCGGGGCGAGGACGTGCGCGACTTCCACGAGCGGGAGGTCGTGCCCCTGCCGCCGCCCGTGGTCACCGACGAGATGCGGGCCGCGCTGCCCGCGTACGCGCACCGTACCGAGGAGTTCAGGGTCTGACGGGTCTGACGGCCGGCCGTCGTGCGGCGGGCGATGCCTCAAGAGGCCTCTTCTCGGCAGGTCGCGAGCCGGGCGCAGGCCACGAGGTGGCCGGGTTCGGCCTCCAGCAGGCCGCCGGACGCGCCCCTCTCGTGGTAGAGGCAGGCCTCCACCGGCACGGCGTCGTCCCAGGACTCGTGCAGGCGCGGCACGGCCGACAGCAGCTCCCGCGTGTACGGATGCAGCGGATCCCCGAAGACGGCCTCGGTCAGCCCCATCTCGACCACGCTCCCCCGCCGCAGCACCACCGTGCGCTCGGCCAGGTAGTTGCCCAGGGACAGGTCGTGCGTGATGTACAGGACGCTCAGCCCCCTGACCTTCAGCTCGGCCAGCAGGTTGAGCACGTCGATGCGGGTGGAGGCGTCGAGCATGCTGGTGATCTCGTCGGCGACCAGCAGCTTGATGTCCAGCAGCAGCGCGCGGGCGATGAGCAGCCGCTGGAGCTGGCCGCCGCTGAGCTGGTGGGGGTACTTGCCGAGCACCTGGCCGGCGTTGAGCCGCACGTCGCTCAGCGACGTGGTCACCCGCTCGTCCCACTCGGCCTCGGGCACGGCCGGGTAGTACGTCTCCTTGATCATGGCGAACACCCGGTCGGCCTTGAAGACCGGGTTGAAGGAGCTGAACGGGTCCTGGAAGATGCCCTGGACATGCCGGTAGTACTCCTTGCCCGCCTTCACCGGCAGCCCGTCGAACGTGATCGAGCCTCTGGTGACCGGGTTGAGCCCGAGGATCATCCGGCCGATCGTGCTCTTGCCGCTGCCGCTCTCGCCGATCAGGGAGACGACCTCGCCGGGGACGATCTCGAAGCTCACCCCCTGGACGGCCGCGACGCTCTTGCCGCCGAACGCGCCGATCCTGAATTCCTTGGTGACGTTCTGGAGTTTCAGCATCAGGCCTTCCAGCAGGCTACGTGGTGGTCGGGGGTGAGCTCGGTCACCGGCGGCTCCTGCGCGCACTCCTCGCCCGCGATCGGGCAGCGGTCGCGGAAGCGGCAGCCGGTGGGCGGGTTCAGCAGCGACGGCGGGCTGCCGGCGATGCCTTCCAGCCTGCGGTCGGTGTAGCGGACGCCGACCTCGGGCAGGGAGTCGAGCAGCAGCCTCGTGTACGGGTGCCGCGGCGCCTTGACGATCACGTCGGCGGGGGCCTTCTCGGCGAGTTTGCCCGCGTACATGACCATGATCGTGTCGGCGATGTGGTGGGTGAGCGCGAGGTCGTGGGTGACGAAGATCATGCTCTTGACGTAGCCGCTGTCGCGGAAGCCGAGCAGGGCGCGGGCCACGGCCTTCTGGGTGGAGACGTCGAGCGCGGAGGTGACCTCGTCGGCGATCAGCAGGGACGGGTCCAGCAGGGTCGAGATGACCATCACCATGCGCTGTTTCATGCCGCCCGAGAGTTCGATCGGGTAGCGGTCGAGCACCTCGCGGGGCAGGCCGACCTGGTCCATGCGGCGTTCGAGCTCGGCGAGGTCCAGGGCGGCGCCCCTCGACCTGAGCAGTTCCGTGACCATTCTGCGGATCTTGCGGGTGGGGTTGAGCGCGCTCATGGCGTACTGGGGGATGAGGGAGACCTCGCGGAAGCGGAAGTCGTTCATCCGGCGGTCGTCGTCGATGGGCAACTCGGTGCCGTCGAGCACGACGGTGCCGCCGACGCGGCGCATGCGGCCGTCCATGCGGATGAGGGACTTGCCGAGGGTGCTCTTGCCGCAGCCCGACTCGCCGACCAGGCCGAGGATCTCCCCGTCGGCCATGTCGAAGGACATGCCGTCGAGGGCGCGCACGTCGCCCTTGAGCGTCCTGTAGTGCACCCTCAGCTCGCTGACCTGCAGACTCATGTCTCCCTCAGTTTCGGGTTGAAGACCTCGTCGAGTCCGACGTTGGCCACGTACAGGGCGCCCACGATGGCGGTGATGGCCGCGCCCGGCGGCACGAACCACCACCACATGCCGAGTTGGAGCGCGCTCCACTGGTTGGAGTTCTGCAACATCAGCCCGAGCGAGACCCCCTCTGTGGGGCCGAGACCGATGAAGTCCAGCGAGGAGGCGATGAGCACGGAGCCGCCGAACAGCAGGATGAACGTCATGAACAGGTAGGAGCTCATGTTCGGCGCGATCTCCTTGGCGATGATCCTGCCGGTGCCGGCGCCGCTCATCCTGGCCAGGTCCACGAACTCGCGGGTACGCAGGGAGAACGTCTGCGCCCTGATCGCCCGCGCCGCCCACGGCCACTGCGTCAGCCCGATGAACAGGCCCTGCACGGCCACGCTGCGGATGCCCAGGTAGGCGTTGATGATCAGCAGCACGGCCAGGGTGGGGATGACCAGGATGACGTTGGTCAGCATGTTGAGGATCTCGTCGACGATCCCGCCGCGGTAGCCGGCCACGAAGCCCACCAGCATGCCGATGACCGCGGCGATGCCGCCGCCGATCACCCCGACCACGAACGTGCTGCGCAGCCCGTGCACGAACTGCAGGAACACGTCCTGGCCGAACGTGGTGGTACCGAGCCAGTGCTCGCCGGAGGGCGGGCTCATGGCGCGGGTGCCGTACTCGTTGGGCGCGCCCCCGAACAACACGGGCCCGAGCAGGCCGAGCAGGAGCAGCACGAGCACGATGCCGAACCCGGCCATCAGCTTGCCGTTGCGCACCGCGAAGTAGAGCGCCTCGCGGCGCACCCCGTCGCGCTCGCGCGGCACGACGTCCTGAAGTGCCGTCATGACTGCGCACCCGCCATTCCCGCCCTGGTACGCGGATCGACCACGACGTAGACGATGTCGATGATGAAGTTGGCGATCAGCACGCCGAGCACGATGAACAGGAACGTGCCCTGCAGGAGGAAGAAGTCCTTGTTCTGGATGGCCTTGAGAATGAGGCTGCCCAGGCCCGGATAGGCGAAGACGATCTCGGTCACCAGCGCCCCGGCCACCAGGACGCCCAGTTGCAGGGCCAGGCCGGTGATCTGGGGCAGGACGGCGTTGCGGAAGGCGTACCTGCGGATGAGCCTGCTGGGCGCCCCGAGCGCGCTCAGATAGTTGGAGTAGTCGGACTCCAGCTCATAGATGATCATGTTCCGCATGCCGATGGCCCAGCCGCCCAGCGCCACCAGGAACAGCGACAGGAACGGCAGCGTCCAGTGGTGCAGCAGGTCGAGCACGAACGTCCACGACCAGTTGGGGCGCATCGAGAAGCTGTAGCCGCCGGCCACCGGGAAGAGCCCGGCGATCACGCCCAGCCCCCAGGCCAGCAGCGCGGCCAGCCACATGTACGGCATCGCCGTCAGCACGTAGCCCACCGGGAGCACGGTGTTGTCGAGCAGCTTGCGGCGGGCGGCGTACGCGCCGAACCGGTTGCCCACCCACCAGCTCAGCAGCACCGACGGGACGATCAGCGCCAGCGTGTACGGCACCGCCCGCGTGATCACCTCGCTGACCGGCGTCGGGAACAGCCAGATGCTGAGCCCGAAGTCGCCGCGGAACAACGCGGCCCAGAAGTTGACGTACTGCTGCCACAGCGGCTGGTCGAGGCCGAACAGGTTGGAGTAGTAGGCCCGCATGGCCTCCACGGCCTGCGCGTTGGTGACGTTGGCCCGCGCGACCATGCTGGCGACCGGGTCGCCCGGCATGAAGCGCGGGATCATCCAGTTGACCGTGACGGCGACGAAGAAGGTCAGTCCGTAGATGAGCAGTTTCCTACCGAAATAACGACGCACGTGTCTTTTCTCCGGGAGAGACCCTCCGCCCCCGGGAGTTCGGGGGGCGGAGGGGCGGGGGTTCGTCCGGTCAGGTCGTCACGAGCCGGAGGGCTGGAGCTGGGTGAGCGTCTCGAAGCCGCCCAGTTCGAGCCAGTTACGCCACATCACGGCGCCGGTCTTGGGCGCGGCGCCCGCCGCGGCCGGCCAGTTCTTCCACACGCTGGTGCTGGACTGCGCCCACAGGCCGTTGTACCAGAGCGGGATGACCGGCATGTCGTCCAGCTGGATCTGCTGGAGCTGCGAGATGACCTTCTGCATGCCGGCGGTGTCGTCGGTCTTCACCTGGTCGAGCTGCTGGACCAGCTCCCACGCCTGCTTGTTCTCGTAGCGGGCGAAGTTGACCGTGTTCTGCTGCTTCTGGATCGGGAGCTGGAACATGTACTCGTAGTAGGTGTAGGGGGAGTTCGAGAGCTGCCGCTCGTTGTTGATGAGCAGGTCGTAGTCGCCCTTGGCGCGCATCTCGACCAGCGCGTTGAAGTCGGGGAAGTCGGGGGTGACCTGGATGCCCGCGGTCTTGGCGCTGGCGGAGATCGACCTGGCCGCCTCCATCCAGTCGGTCCAGCCCGACGGGACGATGAGGTTCAGGGCGATCTTGGAGCCGTCCTTGTTCTCCACGTACCCATCGCCGTCGCCGTCCTTGTACCCGGCGTCCGCCAGCAGCTTCTTGGCCTTGGCGGTGTCGAACGCGAAGCCGGACTTGGAGACGACGTTCTGGTCCACGTACTTGTCCCACTGCGGCAGCAGGCCGGTGGGGCTCGAGGCCTTGACGAGGTTGCCGTACACGCCTTCGACGATCTTCTTGACGTCGACGGAGGAGGCCAGCGCCTTGCGGAAGGCCGCGTCGTCCATCGGCTTCTTCGTCGTGTTGGGCACCAGCCAGGCGGTGTTGGCCGAGAGCATGTACGGGGGCTCGTTGTAGTACGTCGTCAGCCCGAAGCTGCCCTGGACCAGGTTGGCCACGCCGGGCAGGAAGTTGTTGCTGAGGTCCAGCCCCTTCTGCAGCAACATGCCCATCGCGACCTCGTTGCTCGGGGTGGCGATGTCGACGATGTAGCGCGGCTTGGGCTCCATGTTGAGCACCGTCTTGCCCCACCAGTCGTCGCGCCGCTGCAGCACCACGCGGTCCTGGTCCTTGCTCATGAACTTGTACGCGCCCGTGCCCACCGGGTTCTCGTTGACGCCGTCGAGCACCTCCTTCTCCGAGCGGCCCTTCCAGACGTGCTCCGGCACGATGGAGCGGCTGTAGAGCATGAAGTCCCACTGCTGGTAGTTGGCCTTGGAGAAGCTGAACTTCACGGTCTGGTCGTCGGTGGCCTCGACGGTCTTGAGCCAGTCCCACAGCGGGTGGTAGGGGATCGTCTCCATCTTGCCGAGGTCGAAGGAGAAGACGACGTCCTTGGCGGTGAGGGCCTGGCCGTCGGACCACTTGATCCCCGGGCGGAGCTTGAGCTCGTAGGTGGTGTCGTCGCTCCAGGCGCCGCTCTCGGCCAGCCAGGGGGTGAGCTTGGCCGCGGTGGTGTCGTAGTGGAACAGGGTCTCGTACACCAGGCCCTTGGTGCCGACGGCCGAGTCCCACTCCCTGATCGGGTTGTAGTTGGCCGGCGGCCCCCACTGGGTGCCCGTGGTGTACATGGTCTCGTTCCGCGGGAGCTGGTCGGGGTTGGTCACCGCGCCCTGGCTCTGCGGCTGGGAGGCCGGCGGGGTCGGCGTGGATCCGCCGCCGGTGCAGGCCGCGGCGAGCAGGCCCGCCGCCATGAGCGGGATCAGGATCCGAGCCCGGTTGAGCATCGCTTCTCTCCTTCCTCCGCGCGCGGCGCGAAGGTACACACATCTGTCAGAGACCCCGATGGCGATCTGGGAGCGCTCCCAGACCTGGTGCAAAACATGCTCCCGCCCAGGGCCGGGAGCTCTTCGCTCTTCAGTGGAAGCAGGCCCGCGAAGACCTGCTGAACCGGGTAAGTACCGCGAACGTAAATTCCGCATGTCTGTGCCGTCAATAGCCGTGACGCTTTCGAGACGTGCCGCTGCAAACGCTCTCATCGCGCTGTGCAGGCACGACGCCCTCCGGACTAACCGGTTCAACGTGCCAACCACATGGCACCGTCCGCCGTCCTACTTCGTCACGAACGATTACACAAAGGACTCAATGGTGAGACTTGTCTCCGCAACCGTCGCCGCGTTAGCCGCGGCGGCGACGCTCGGCACGGCGCTGCCCGCGCAGGCCGCGGCCCCCGCCCTCCAGATCGTGAAGATCTACTACGATTCGCCCGGGGCCGATCGGCGCTCCAACAGCTCGCTGAACGCCGAGTACATCACCCTGCTCAACACCACCAAGCGGGCTGTCGCCCTCGAAGGGTGGTCCGTGCGGGACAAGACCGGCTACACCTACGAGTTCGGCGCCGACGTGGTGCTGGGCGCCAAGAAGCGGATCACCGTCCGCACCGGCCAGGGCGGCGACGGCACCAGCAGCGTCTACTGGAACCGCAAGCAGTACGTCTGGAACAACGACCGGGACAGCGCCTACGTCCGCGACGCCAAGGGCAGGGCTGTGGACTCCTGCTCCTACAAGGCCAGCACCAGGGCCGCGTACGTCGCCTGTTGAGACTCCCGGCGCCCGCGGGATCGCGGGCGCCGGTCGTCCTCACTCGCAGAGCGTGACAGTCTCGGCGTCGCACTTGTCGACGCCGTCACCGCCGTTGGCGCTGTCGACGCCGTCGGCGCCGAGCAGCAGGTCGTCGCCCGCAAGCCCGGCCATCCGGTCGTCGCCGACGTCACCGAAGACCATGTCCACGGCCAGTCCGCCGACGAACGTGTCCGCGCCGGCCCCGAGCACCACTCGCGAGCGCAGCGTGGTCCTGTTCTGCAGGCTGTCGTCCCCCGCCCCCGTGTCCGCCGTGATCGTGGTGATCCCGGCGGCCGGGCAGACCGACTGGTTCTTGCTCACCGCCACGCACGGAGCCGCGGGGATCACCAGGTCGCCGCCGTTCTTCACGACCAGCCGGCCCCCGACCTGCGTGACCAGGAGGTCGTCGGCCGCGGCCCCCGAGGTGATCTGCAGCACCGCGCCCGACACGCTCACGTTGGTGGTGGCGTGGGCGGGCCCGGCGATGGCGAACAGCGAGGCGGCCAGCGCCGCGCCCGCCGTCAGCGCGCGCACCCCGTGCCTGCGCAGAACGGTCCCCCGTGTCGTACTCATACGTCCCCCTCTGTCTGATGACAGGCCGCCGCGATCGGCGGCCGAGGACGAGTACAACCCAGGCGCCGCCCCGCGCTCAGTGCCGGAACGGACAGTCGTTGTGCGGCTTTGTCCCTATCCCCAGGCTTTGTCCCTATCCCTACAACCAGCCCATGCGCTGGGCCGTGCGGATGGCCTCCAGCCGGTTCTGGGCGCTGAGCTTGGTCATCGCGCTGGACAGGTAGTTGCGTACGGTGCCCTCGGTCAGGTGCAGCTCGGCCGCGATCCTGGAGATCGTCGCGCCGTCGCCGGCCAGGCGCAGCGCGTCCCGCTCCCGCTCGGTCAGCGGGCTGTCGCCGGCCGCCATCGCCGCGGCGGCCAGCTCCGCGTCCAGGTAGCGGCCCCCGGCCTGGACCTTGCGGATGGCCATCGCCAGCTCCTCGGCCGAGGCGTCCTTGCCGAGGAAGCCGCTGACGCCCGCCGCCATGGCCCGGCGCAGGTAGCCGGGGCGGCCCAGGCTCGTCAGGATGACGATCTTGCACTGGGAGCTGATCAGCTCGGCGGCGCTCAGCCCGTCCATGCCGGGCATCTCGATGTCGAGCACGGCCACGTCGGGCCGGTGCTCGGCGACGGCGGCCACGACCTCGTCGCCCCTGCCCACCTGGGCGACGACCTCGATGCCCTCCTCCAGATCCAGCAGGGCCGCGATGGCGCCGCGGACGAGGTGCTCGTCGTCGGCCAGCAGCACCCGTGTGGTCATGCCGGCACCGCCGCCCGCAGCAGGTAACGGCCGTCCTGCGCGGGCTCGGCCCGCAGGGTGCCGCCCGCCGCGCGTACCCGATCGGCCAGCCCCGCCAGGCCGTTGGGCGCGTGCTCCCCCGCGGGCCCGCTCACGCCGTCGTTGGACATCTCCAGCACCCCATCCTCGATCGTGATCGTGCAACGTTCGGCCTTGCTGTGCTTGAGCACGTTCGTCGCGCCCTCGCGTACGACGGTGGCCAGCAGCGTGCGGCTCTCGGGCGTCAGCGCGCCGGTGTCCGCGCGCACGACGCAGCGCACGTCGGCCGCCTCCAGCACCGCGCGCACGCTGGCGAGCACCTCGTCCAGGTCCACGGCCCGGTAGTTCTGCACGACGGTACGGACCTCGCGCAGCGACCGCCTGGACAGGTCACGCACCTCGAACATCTCGGCCGCGGCCGCCTCCGGGTCCGTGCGCAGGGTGCCCTCGGCGTGCTCCGTCCTGACGGCGACGTCGGTGAGGCTCTGGCCGAGCAGGTTGTGCAGGTCACGGGCGAAACGCAGCCGCTCCTCCGACACCGCGAGCCTGGCCATCGTCTCCTGCCCGTCGTAGGCGTCCTCGGTCAGCCGCCAGAGCGCGAGGTTCGCCCACACACCGCCGACGGAGGTCACGGTGAACAGGAACTGGAGCAGGAGCAGCGAGGGGACGGTCGCCGCGCCGGCGAACCACAGGGCCCACAGGCCGGCCGCCAGCATCGACCCGATGGACGCGGCGACGGCCGTGCGCTTGCGGACGAAGGCCGCGAGCAGCCCCAGCCAGGTGGCCACCACCCAGACCTGTACGAACATCAGCACGAGCACCGCGGCGATCACCCCGGTGATCACCAGGGTGGCCGTGGGGCGCCGCCCGCCTCTGACGGCGATCCTGAACGGCCGGACGCTCAGCACGTTGAAGACCAGCAGCAGGACGGCGCCGGCCACGATCAGCGGCCTCGGCGGGCCGCCCCACCACAGGAGGAGGAACATGTAGTAGCCGAAGACGGGGAACAGCAGGAGGATGTCCGTGCAGTAGACGATCACCCAGCGGACCTTGGTCTGTTTCGGCGCGTTCCTGATCCGGTCGAGCGCGCTCACGCCGGCACCGCCGCCCGCAGCAGGAACTCCCCGCCCGAGGTGGGCGCGGCGGAGAACGAGCCGCCCGCCGTGACCAGCCGCTCCGACAGCCCGTGCAGGCCGCTCCCGGCCGCCGTGGGTGTCCCCGTCACCCCGTCGTTGACCATCTCGAGCACACCTCCGTCGATCCTGATCTCGCACCTGGTGGCCGCGCTGTGCTTGAGGATGTTCGTGCCGCCCTCGCGCACGGCCCACGCCAGCAGCGTCCTGGCGGCCGGTGGCAGGTTCTCGGCCCTGACCTCGATCACGCAGCTCGCACCGGCGGCCTCCAGCGCGGCCCGCACTCCGGCGAGCTCCTCGTCGAGGTCGAGCGCCTGGTAGCCGTGCACCGCCCGCTGCACCTCGAACAACGACTCCCCGGCCAGCACGCGCACCGCGGCCATCTCGGCCGCCGCCCGCCCGGCGTCCTTGGTCGCCAGCTTGGCCGCCAGCTCGCTCTTCAGCGTGATCACCGACAGGCTGTGCCCGAGCAGGTCGTGCAGGTCGCGGGCGAAGCGCAGCCTCTCCTCCGCCACCGCGAGCCTGGCCCTGGCCTCGCGGCTCTTCTGGGCGTCCCTGATCACCCACCAGAGCCAGCGCCACAGCAGCATGGCCCCGATCAGGAACGCCGCGTTGACCGCCTCGCTGAGCAGGACGCCCGGCCAGGAGCGGCCGGTCGTGAGAACGATGAACGCGGCGACCACGGCGACCACGGCCGCGGACACCCAGGCCGTCGTACGCGGCCGCAGGTGCATGCCCGCCAGGGAGAGCCACAGCGTGGCGGGGTCCATCCACAGGGACGTCATGTCGCCGTCGTGGGGCATCACCACGACCAGCCCCGCCGCGATCGCCCCCGCGATCAGCAACCTGGGCGTGGGCCCCGGCCGGTGCTCGAAAGCTTCCCGCATGACGAAGGGGAAGAGCCCGAAGAAAGCGAGCAGCGCGACGACGACCAGCACGGCCCGGATGACGGAGACCCTGCCCTGAAGCACCTCCGTGACGGTGGCCACCAAGAACATGAGCAGCAGGAACGCCATCACGGCGTCCATCCAGTAGACCAGGATCTTCCTCGCGGTCTCCGGACGTGCCGCCATCACACCCTCCCCCCTGCTCGCCGTGCCCGTCTCGGTCAGCGAAAGCCTATCTTCAGGGCGGAGTGTGCCAAAGAATGCGCGACACGTCCGGCTTCGGCGTGACTCCGCGCAGTGACAACCAGGCCAGCCCGTGGCGGGTCACGTACTCCGACAGCTTGCGGGCGTCCAGCTCGCTCAGGTCCGCCTTGTCCGCCAGCACCGGCGTCAGCGCGACGCGGCCCCACACCTGGCCGGGGTCGCCGAGGTCCTGGGCCCGCGCGATCTGCCCGGCGGCCTCCCGCACGGCCAGCGCCACCCGGCCCAGGCGGGCGTGACGCTGGGCGCGGGGCTCGATGGGGGCCAGCAGGTTGACGGTGCCGACCTCCGCGCCCGCCCGGTGGGTGACGCGCAACATGGCGACGTCGGCGGGGGCCAGCCCGTTGCGCCGCAGCGGCAGAGTGAAGCCCACCCGCAACCCTTGTTCGCGCTGCACGGCGCGGATGGCCCGCGCCCGGCGCAGCACGGCGGCCCGGTCGGCGCTGTCGCGGACCTCGAAGTCGACTGCGGCGGCGCCGAACGCCCCGACCACCTGGCGGTAGGCGGCGGTCAGAACGCCCGGCCTGGTGCAGGTGGCGGCCAGCTCCCGGCCGCCTGGACCGCCGAGGACCGGGGCGGCGTCACCGCCCATCGCCCTGAGCCGGCCGATCCTCCTGGCCACCGGGTTCCTTCCAGGGCCGATCCCGTCGAGGGTGAGCGAGCCGGACTCGTCGGGGGTGAGCGGGCCGGACTCGTCGGCGACCAGGTTCCCGCCGAGGCCGGTCCCGCTGGGGGCGGGCTCGCCGGCCGCCAGGTTCCCCGCGGGCGGGCCCGTCCACTTCGGGGCGCAGCCGTCGCCGCCCGCGACGAGGTGGCCGAGGGCGTAGCGGCGTACTCCGGTTCTGCGGAACTCGGCGGGAAGGTCGAAGCCGGGCTCGCGGGCGGTGTCGACGAACGTCACGAACGCGGCGGGCGGCGGCCGCCACTCCTCCGGCGTCGGCGTGGCCGCAGGGCGCGCGACCGGCAGGCGCGGCGGCGGGGCCGCCCCCGCGGGGAGCAGGCGGATCGCCACAGCGGTGCCGGCGGTGAGTACGATCGCCCCGAGAACGGCGAGAGGGCGCGGGAGCACGCCGGGCTCCCTCTTGTGCCGAGGCATGGGTTACCCCAAGTGGTCGATCGGCTACGTATGGCGCTGGCCGGAACGTTAGCAAGCCTGTACGGCGCGGCGCGGCCCTTTTCCGGTTCACGTCCGATCTGTGCGGATAATGTGGTCATGAAGCTGCGGATCTTCACCGAGCCCCAGCAGGGCGCGACCTATGACGACCTGCTCACCGTCGCCCAGGCCACCGAACGCCTGGGTTTCGACGCTTTCTTCCGGTCTGACCACTACCAGCGCATCGGCCCCGGCGACCCCGGCCCCGGCTCGACGGACGCCTGGATCACCCTTGCCGGCCTGGCCAGAGAGACGTCCAGGATCCGGCTGGGCACGCTGGTGTCGCCGGCCACGTTCCGGTTGCCGGGGCCGCTGGCGATCACGGTGGCTCAGGTGGACCAGATGAGCGGTGGCCGGGTCGAGCTGGGCTTCGGCACCGGCTGGTACGACGGCGAGCACTCGGCGTACGGCATTCCGTTCCCGCCGGTGAAGGAGCGGTTCGGCCGGTTCGAGGAGCAGCTGGAGATCGTCACCGGGCTGTGGACGGCGGAGAAGGGTTACTCCTTCGAGGGCCGCTACTACCGGCTGGCCGACTCGCCCGCGCTGCCCAAGCCGGCCCAGTCGCCCCGCCCGCCGGTGATCATCGGTGGCATCGGGGCCAAGCGCACGCCTCGGCTGGCGGCGACGTACGCGGATGAGTACAACGTGCCGTTCCACACCCCGGCCGAGACCGGTGCGGCGTTCGGGCGGGTACGGAAGGCGTGCGAGGACGCCGGGCGTACCCTGCGGCTCTCGGCGGCGCAGACCACCGTGGTCGGCGCGAACCGGGGGGAGGTCGAGCGGCGCGCGGCGGCCATCGGCGAGGACCCCGACAAGTTGCGCGAGAGCGGCCTGGCGGGCACCCCCGACGAGGTGCTGGAGAAGATCGGGAGGTTCGCCGAGCTGGGGGCCGAGCGGATGTATCTGCAGATCCTCGACCTGGGCGACCTGGAACATCTGGAGCTGATCGCGGCCGAGGTGCTCCCCCACGTCGGGTAATCGGATGGCGGTGCTTTGCGGGGTTACGGCAGACTTGGCATGTGCTGCTGACGATCACGACCACTGCTGAGCCCGCCACCGACCTGGGTTTTCTCCTGCACAAGCATCCCGAGCGCGTGCAGGAGTTCGGCCAGTCGTTCGGCACGGCCACGGTGTTCTACCCGGAGGCGGGCGAGCAGCGCTGCACGGCGGCGCTCATGCTCGAAGTGGACCCGATCGCGCTGGTCAGGTCGCGCGGCAGGAACTCGCCCGACTTCAGCCTCTCGCAGTACGTCAACGACCGCCCCTATGCGGCCTCCTCGCTGCTGGCCGTGGCGCTGGCCGACGTGTTCCGCACGGCTCGGGCGGGCCGCTGCAAGGCCAGGCCCGAGCTGCCCGGCACGCCGCTGCCGCTGGAGCTGCGCCTGCCCGCGCTGCCCTGCAGGGGCGCGCCCGAGCTGGCGCGGCGGTTGTTCGAGCCGCTCGGCTGGGAGGTGGACGCGCGGGCGGTGCCGCTCGACGAACGTTTCCCCGAATGGGGCGACTCCCGCTACATCGGGCTCACCCTGCGCGGCTCCGCCCGCCTGCAGGACGCGCTCAACCACCTCTACGTGCTGCTGCCCGTCCTCGACGACGGCAAGCACTACTGGATCGCCCCCGACGAGGTGGACAAGCTGATCAGGGGTGGTGAGGGCTGGCTGCGCGACCATCCGGAGCGCGGCCTGATCGCCCGGCGCTACCTGGGACGGCGCTGGTCCCTGGCCCGCACGGCGCTGGCCCGGCTGGCCGAGCTGGGCGACGAGACCGAGGACGAGCTGGAGCCCGCGGTCGAGGAGGACATCACAGAGGAAGCCGCCACCGCGGAAGCCGGGACCACGACCGAGGAAGCCGAGGCGCCCAAGCCGAAGGCGCTCAACGTGCGGCGGCGGGAGGCGGTGCTGGCCAAGCTGGCCGAGCTCGGCGCGGCCAGTGTGATCGACCTCGGCTGCGGCCAGGGCGAGCTGGTCGGCGCGCTGCTGGCCAGGCCCGCGTTCACCCGGGTCGGCGGCATGGACGTCTCCCCGATGGCGCTCACCATCGCCGCCCGCAAGCTGCGCCTGGAGCGCATGCCGGACGCCAAGCGCGCCAGGCTCACCCTGTTCCAGGGCGCGCTCACCTACGCCGACAAGCGCCTGTCCGGCTACGACGCCGCCGTCCTCATGGAGGTGATCGAGCACGTCGACCCGCCACGCCTGCCGGCGCTGGAGCACGTCGTGTTCGGCCGCGCGCGGCCGCACCACGTGCTCGTCACCACCCCCAACATCGAGCACAACGTCCGCTACGAGTTCCTGACCGGCCTGCGCCACTCCGACCACCGCTTCGAGTGGAACAGGGCCGAGTTCACCGCATGGGCTCGGGGGGTCGCCGGCCGGTACGGCTACGAGGTCGCCTTCGAGGCGATCGGCGACGACGACCCCGAGGTCGGCCCGCCCACCCAGATGGGAGTGTTCACCCGTGATCAGCGTTCCTGAGCTCTCCCTCGTGGTGCTCGTCGGCGTGTCCGGCAGCGGCAAGTCCACGTTCGCGAGCAGGCACTTCAAGCCCACGCAGGTCATCTCCTCCGACTTCTGCCGCGGCCTGGTCTCCGACGACGAGACCGACCAGGCCGCCACCCCGGCGGCGTTCGACCTGCTGCACCACATCGTCGGCGTGCGCCTGGCCAGGGGCCTGTTCACGGTGGTCGACGCCACCAACGTCCAGTACGCCTCCCGCAAGTCGCTCATCGACCTGGCCAGGAAGCACGACGTGCTGGCCGACGCGATCGTCCTCGACGTGCCGGAGGACGTGGCGATCGAACGCAACACCGCCCGCCCGGACCGTGACTTCGGCCCCGGCGTGGTGATCAGGCAGCGCAAGGACCTGCGGCGTTCGCTGGGCAAGATCTCCAACGACGGCTTCAGGCGTGTGCACGTACTGCGCGGCCTGGAGGAGATCGAGAGCGCCGCGATCACGTACGAGAAGGCGTGGTCGGACAAGACGGAGCTGACGGGTCCGTTCGACATCATCGGCGACGTGCACGGCTGCCGCTCGGAGCTGGAGACGCTGCTGCGCGAGCTGGGCTGGCAGGGGGCGCGGCACCCGGAGGGCCGTACCGCGGTGTTCGTGGGCGACCTGGTGGACCGCGGCCCGGACTCGCCGGGTGTGCTGCGTCTGGTCATGGAGATGGTCGAGGCCGGCACCGCGATCTGCGTGGCGGGCAACCACGAGCAGAAGCTGGTGCGCGCGCTCAACGGCCGCAAGGTCAAGGTCGCGCACGGCCTGCGGGAGTCGCTCGACCAGCTCGCCGCGGAGCCGCCCGAGTTCGTGGAGCGGGCCAGGACGTTCATGGACGGCCTGCTCAGCCACTACCGGCTGGACGGCGGCCGGCTGGTCGTCGCGCACGCGGGGCTCAAGGAGGCCTACCACGGCCGCGCCTCTGGCCGCGTCCGCGCCTTCGCCCTGTACGGCGACACGACCGGCGAGACCGACGAGTACGGCCTGCCGGTCCGCTACCCCTGGGCCGACGAATACCGCGGCCGGGCCATGGTCGTCTACGGCCACACCCCCACGGTCCGCCCCGAATGGGTCAACAACACGATCTGCCTCGACACCGGCGCCGTGTTCGGCGGCCACCTGACCGCGCTGCGCTACCCGGAGCGGCAGATCGTCCAGGTTCCTGCGGAGAAGGTGTGGTACGAGCCTGCCAAGCCGCTGGCCGCCACGGGCCGCGACCCCGGCATGCTGGACATCGGCGACGTGACCGGCACCCGGCAC
This sequence comes from Nonomuraea insulae, assembly GCF_042656245.1. NCBI lineage: Bacteria > Bacillati > Actinomycetota > Actinomycetes > Streptosporangiales > Streptosporangiaceae > Nonomuraea > Nonomuraea insulae. Next base: position 76,340 of record NZ_JBHSPA010000045.1, on the reverse strand, counting down.
GTCGAGACCAGGCACGGCGGCCGGGTCAAGATCATGGAGCAGAACGCCGCCGCCGCGCTGGAGGTCATGAGCCGGTTCGCGGTGGACCCGCGCTGGCTGGTCTACCTGCCGCCGACCATGGCGCCGCCGGAGACCTCCCAGCTCGACGGCTACCTGGAGCACCCGCACGAGGCGTTCGAGGAGTTCGCCGCCGCCGGGGTGCGCGAGGTCGTGTGCGAGGAGAAGCACATGGGCTCGCGGGCCGTGGCCGTGTTGTGCCGTACGCCGGAGGTGGCCGAGGCCAGGTTCGGGGTGGACGACGGGAGCACAGGCGCGGTCTTCACGCGTACCGGGCGGCCGTTCTTCGCCGACACCGCGCCGCTGGTGGAGCGGCTGCGTGAGGCGTGCGAGCCGCTGTGGGCCGAGCTGGGCTCCGACTGGGTGGCGCTCGACTGCGAGCTGCTGCCCTGGTCGGCGAAGGCGGGCGAGCTGATCAGGTCGCAGTACGCCTCCGTCGGGGCGGCGGCCCGCGCAGCCCTGCCCGAGGCGGCCTCGGCTCTTGAGGCGGCGGCCGGGCGCGGGCTGGGTGTGAGCGGCCTGCTCGACCGCACCCGGCGCCGTTCAGGGAACGCTGCCCTGTTCCGCGACGCTTACGCACGTTACTGCTGGCCGGTTGACGGCCTGGAGGGCGTGCGGGTGGCGCCGTTCCAGATCCTGGCCTGCGAGGGGCGGGCCGCGGCGCTGGAGCCGCACGCGTGGCACCTGTCCACGCTGGCGCTGCTCGACTCGCCGCTGATCACCGCGACCCGGCACGTGTTCGTCACCCTGGACTCGCCGGAGTCCAGGGCCGAGGCGACCGCGTGGTGGGAGTCGATGACGGCGGACGGCGGCGAGGGCATGGTGGTCAAGCCGGCCGCCTACGTGCCGGGCCGGGTGCAGCCGGGGGTGAAGGTGCGCGGGCGCGAATACCTGCGCATCATCTACGGCCCCGACTACACCGAGTCGCTCGGCGTGCTGCGCCGGCGCTTCCTCGGCAAGAAGCGCTCGATGGCGCTGCGCGAGTACGCCCTCGGCCTGGAGGCGCTGTCGCGGCTGGCGGACGGCGAGGCGGGCTGGCGGGTCCACGAGCCGGTCTTCGCCGTGCTGGCGCTGGAGTCGGAGCCCGTCGACCCACGGCTCTGACAGGGTCCCTGACAGGGCATACGTGAGTGATCGCCGGGTAGTTCCCGACCATTCGGGGGAAGGACCGGCATGGCTACTCAGTACACCCATCATGAGCATTTGGGCCACGTCGTCTTCATCGCGGCGGCCGCCGCGATCGGCGGATTCCTGTTCGGGTACGACAGCTCCGTCATCAACGGCGCGGTGGTCGGCATCCAGCGCTATTTCCAGGTGGGCTCGGTCGAGACCGGCTTCGTGGTGGCCATCGCGCTGCTGGGCTCGGCCCTGGGCGCCTGGGCGGGCGGCGGGCTGGCGGACCGGTGGGGGCGTACCCGGTCGATGCAGTTCGCGGCGCTGCTGTTCGCGGTCAGCTCGATCGGGCAGATGTTGCCGTTCGCGATCTGGGACCTGGCGTTCTGGCGGGTGATCGCGGGCTTCGCGATCGGCATGGCGTCGGTGCTCGGCCCCGCGTACATCGCCGAGGTGGCACCGCCCGCCTACCGGGGGCGGCTGGGCTCGTTCCAGCAGTTGGCCATCGTGCTCGGGATCGCGGTCTCGCAGCTCGTCAACTACGTGATCGCGCGGCTGGCCGGCGGTGACGTCAACAACGACGTGTGGTTGTTGCAGGCGTGGCAGTGGATGCTGGGCGCCTGCGTCGTGCCGGCCCTGCTGTTCCTGCTGTTCGCCCTGAACATCCCCGAGTCGCCCCGGTTCCTGATCATGTCGGGGCGTACCAGGCGGGCGCGGGAGGTGCTGGCCGAGATCGAGGCCGACGACGTGGACCTCGACGGGCGCATCTCGGAGATCCAGCGGGTGCTGCGCACCGAGCGCGTACCCGGGCTGAAGGACCTGCGCGGCCCCGCGATGGGGCTGCTGCCGATCGTCTGGATCGGCATCGTGCTCTCGGCCTTCCAGCAGCTCGTCGGCATCAACGTGATCTTCTACTACTCGTCCGTGTTGTGGCAGTCGGTCGGCATCAACCAGAGCGACTCCCTGCTGATCAGCTTCTCCAGCTCGATCATCAACATCATCGGCACGGCCATCGCGATCGCGCTCGTCGACAGGATCGGGCGCAAGCCGCTGCTCCTGATCGGCTCGGCCGGGATGGCGGTCGGGCTGGCCACCGCGGCGTGGGCATTCAGCTTCGCCGGCGCCAAGGGCGCGTCGGTCGCGCTGCCCGACCCGCAGGGGGCGATCGCGCTCGTCGCGGCCAACCTGTTCGTGCTGTTCTTCGCGCTGTCGTGGGGCGTGGTGGTCTGGGTGCTGCTCGGGGAGATCTTCCCCAACCGCATCCGCGCCGCCGCCCTGGGCATCGCCGCCGCGGCCCAATGGGTCGCCAACTGGCTGATCACCGTGTCGTTCCCGGCGCTGGCCGAGTGGAACCTGCCGCTCACGTACGCCATGTACGCCCTCTTCGCCGTCCTGTCCTTCTTCTTCGTCACCAAGTGGGTCAAGGAGACCAAGGGCCGCAAACTCGAAGACATGGGCTAACCTCCGGCACGTGCTCAACGACGTCCTCGGTCCCTCACTCGACGTGCTGTTCTGCGGCATCAACCCCGGCCTCATGTCCGAGGCCACCGGCCGCCACTTCGCCCGGCCTGGCAACCGCTTCTGGCCCGCGCTGCACCTGTCCGGCTTCACGCCGCGCCTGCTGGCGCCCGCCGAGCAACACCTCCTGCCCTCGTACGGGCTGGGAATCACCAACATCGTGCCCCGAGCCAGCGCCAAGGCGGCGGAGCTGACCCGGGAGGAGCTGGCGGCGGGCGGCGCCGCCCTGGCGGCCAAGGTGTCGGAGCTCTCCCCCAAGGTCCTGGCCGTGCTCGGCGTCTCCGCCTACCGAACGGCCTTCGCCCGGCCGAAGGCCCGCATCGGGCCGCAGGACGAGCTCGTCGGCGGGGCCAGGGTCTGGGTGCTGCCCAATCCGAGCGGGCTGAACGCCCATTGGACCCTGGCCACCATCGCGGCCGAACTCGGCCGTCTGCGCGCTTCCCTCTAGCGGTTACTTCGCGGCGAAGTCCTGAGTCCAGTAGATCGTGCCGTTGGAGCTCTTGGCCGCACCCACGCCGACGAGGTTGTACCGGCAATTCATGATGTTGGCCCGGTGACCGGAGCTATTCATCCAGCCGTACTTCCCCAAGAGCACCTCGGTCGCGTTTCGCTGTCCCTCCGCGACGTTCTCCGCCCAGGCGTTGCCACCGGTGAAGCCGGCCGCCCTCATACGGGCGACCATGTCGCTGCCGTCCTGGGAGTCGTGGGTCATTCTGCCCGTCTTCGCCATTTCGGCCGAGTGCCCGTGGGCCGCCGCGTTGAGTTGCGGGTCGTGCTTGAGCGGCCCGCAGCCGCCCTTGGCGCGCTCGGCGTTGGTCAGCCTGACGACCTCGTTCTCCTCGGCCGTGCCCACGGCGCCGGACGGCGTGGAGGGGGTCGGGGTAGGGGTGCCGCTGCCCGGGGTGCAGGTCAGCTTGACCGGCCTGGACTTGTCGCTGTGGCCCCGGTAGTCGGTGACGGTCGCGTAGTACGTGCCCGACTTGCAGGGCAGCGACAGGGTGAGACGACCCTTCTTCGTGGCGCCGCTCTTGACGACCGGGTCGGGGCCGGGAACAACGCGCTTGACGCGGATGCGGAGCAGCGCCGAGTTGAAGCAGCCGCGGCGGGCCGCCGAAGTCTGGATCTTCAAGGTGTCGCCGACGTGCGGTTTCGCCACGCTCACACGGCACCTGGCCGCCTCCGACGCCGCGGAAGCCGACGCCGCGCTCAGGGGCGTGGCGATCGCTGCCAGGCTGACGGCTGCGGTGAGTACCCCAAGGGGTCTACGCATAGGGGGTTTCCTCCAGTTGCGGTAGACGCTGGATGGCAACGCATTCTGTCGGGGCCGATACCAACTTGTCATCTAAAACGGCATATTTCCCTAAAGCGGAGGTAAACCAAAGTGATCACTGAGGCGTCTGCGCAGGCCGCCGGGGGTGTCCGGAACCCCTGTGGGAACGCGAAAACGGCCCTCGCTCCATGGGAGCGAGGGCCGCATTTGTACCCCTATGAGAGGTTCGTCACCTCTGGTTACTCCTTCACCAGCAGCACCACACACTCCACGTGGTGCGTCATCGGGAACGCGTCGAAGGCCCGCAGGTCCGACAGCGCGTAGCCCAGTTCCCGCAGCCAGGCCAGGTCGCGGGCCAGCGTGGCGGGGTCGCAGGAGACGTACACGATGCGCGGCGCCTCCAGCGAAGCGATGCGCGAGACCACCTCCCGCCCCAGACCGGACCGCGGCGGGTCCACCACCACGATGTCGGCGCGCTCGATCTGGAAGCGGTCCAGCGCCTCCTCCACGCGCCCCCGCTCCACCCGGGCCTGCGGCAGGTCGCGCAGGTTGGCCCGCGCGTCACGGACGGCCGCGGCCTCCGACTCCAGCCCGAACACCGCCCCCTCGGGCCCCACGCCCTCCGCCAGCCCGGCCGCGAAGAGGCCGACCCCGCAGTAGAGGTCGAGAGCCCACTCCCCCGGCTCCGGCGCCGCGTAGGCCAGCACCGCGTCCAGCAGCGTCTCCGCGGCCCCGGGGTGCACCTGCCAGAAGCCGCTGCCCGCGACCCGGTACTCCCGGTCGCCCGCCTGCTCGTGCAGCACCCCGGACCCGCGGCGCGGCACCGTGCGGCCCTTGCCCTGGTCGAGCAGGATCGAGGCGGACGCCTCCAGGTCGGGCACGGTGACGCTGCGCCGGCCCCTGGGAGCCACCACCACGGCCCGGTCGCCGCCCGAGGAGGCGATGACCTCGACCCCGGCGGCCCCCGGCCACAGGTGGTCCTCCACGCCGACCGCCTCCACCTCGGGGTGGGCGATCAGGCAGGCGTCGACGACCTCGATGTCGTGCGAGCGGTGCCGGCGAAAGCCCAGCTGACCGTCCGGCGTGGCGGCGAACTGCACTCGCGTACGCCAGCCGAGCCCGTCCTTGGCCCCCGGCACCTCCTCCACCATGATCTCGCGCTCGATGCCCGCCAGCCGGCTGAGCTGCTCGGCCACGACCTGCGCCTTGAGCCGCCGCTGCGCCTCCATCGTGGCGTGCTGCCAGTCGCAGCCGCCGCAGCGCCCCGCCCCCGCGTAGGGGCAGGGCGGGACGACCCGGTCGGGCGAGGCCTCCAGGATCTCCACCGCGTCGGCCCGCAGGAAGCGGGTGGTCTCCTCGGTGACGTCGGCGATCACCCGCTCGCCTGGCAGCGCATGCCGTACGAACACCACGCGCCCTTCATGGCGCGCCACACACCAGCCGCCATGGGCGACCGGACCTACCGTCAGCTCGAGAGATGCCTGTTCCACATCCGACACCCTAGCGTCCAGCCACTATAACCACTTATCCGACTTGATCCACTACTCTAAGTGATTGTGGACAGGTCGAGGGTGGTGCGACGGCGGCTCGGCTTCGGCGGGACGCTGCTGGCCACCCTGTTCGCGTGCGCGTCGCTGACGCCGTCGCTGCTGCCGCGCACGTGGTTGTACCAGGGCGTGATGGGAGCGGTCACCGGCATACTCGGCTACGCGGCAGGAGCTTCCGCAGGGGCGCTGGGGCGGTCCGTGATCTCTTACCGGCCGCCCGAGCGGGTGCGGCGGATCGCCTGGCGGGTCCTGCTCGGCGGCTGCGCCCTGCTGGTGGCGGTGGCGTTGTGGTACAGCTTCGACTGGCAGCGCGACCTGCGGGCGCTCATGGGCATGGACACGCGGATCACGTGGTTCCCGCCGGTGATCCTGGCCGTGACGCTCGTCCTGTTCGCCGCCGCGCTGCTCATCGCCCGGCTCGTACGCCTCGGCGGCCGCCGGCTGATCACCTGGCTGGACCGGTACGTCCCCGCGTACGTCGGTCACGTCGTCGGCGTGTGCGTCATCGCCCTCCTGGTCGCGGTGTTCGCCAACGACGTGCTGTTCAACGGGTTCGTGACCAGGATGAGCGACATCTCCTCGGTCGCCAACCAGGGCACCCATCCCGGCGTGAGCCGGCCCACGTCGGCGTACCTGTCGGGCGGGCCAGGCTCGCTCGTGACCTGGGAGTCGCTCGGCAAGGAAGGCCGCCGCTTCACCGGCACCGCCGCCACCCCTGCCCGGCTGGCCGCCTTCTCCGGACGGCCCGCCGCGCAGCCCATCAGGGTTTACATCGGCCTTGACAGCACCGCCTCGCCACGGGCCCAGGCGGCGCTGGCGGTCCGCGAACTGGAGCGGACCGGCGCGTTCGGCCGGCCCGTGCTGGCCGTGCTCGGCACCACGGGCACCGGCTGGGTGGATCCGCGGATCGCCGACGCCCTGGAGTACATGTACAACGGGCGTTCCGCGATGGTCGCGCTGCAGTATTCGTACCTGCCGAGCTGGGTGTCGTTCCTGGTCGACAAGGAGAAGGCGGCGGCTTCCGGACGGGCCCTGTTCGAGGCGGTGCGCGAGCGGTGGTCCCGGCTGCCCGCGACGGCGCGGCCGCGGCTGGTGCTCTCGGGGGAGAGTCTGGGCTCGTACGAGATGGAGGAGTCCTTCCGCGACCTGACCGACCTGGTGTCCAGGGCGGACGGCGCGGTGTTCGTGGGGCCGCCCAACGCCAACCGCATCTGGAGCCGCCTCACCGTGAACCGCGAGCGCGGCAGCCCCGTGTGGCGGCCCGTCTACCGCTCAGGCAGGACGGCCAGGTTCGCCCAGTACCCCGCCGACCTCGACCGGCCCGCACACGCGCCCTGGCCGCGCCCGCGCGTGGTCTACCTGCAGAACGCCTCCGACCCGGTCGTGTGGTGGTCGCCCGGGCTGATCTACCGCAGGCCGGCCTGGCTGGAGGGCGCGCGGGGGCCCGGCGTGAACCCGCAGATGAACTGGTTCCCGCTGGTGACGTTCTGGCAGGTGCTGGTGGACATGACGGCCGCGCTGGACGTGCCGCCGGGGCACGGCCACCGGTACGGCGCGAACATCGTGAACGGCTGGGCCGCCGTCGCCGCGCCCCCGGGGTGGGACGCGGACGACACGGGACGGCTGCGGGCCCTGGTCAGCGGGCTCTGATCTGCCCCGCTTCCTCCTCCTTGACCGTCTTGTGCCAAGGACGGCGCACCGACCCGGGCGCGAACGGCTCCGGCCTGCCCAGCAGGCGGTCGGAGGAGTGAAGCTGCCACGGCACGCTGGTCACCATGACGCCCGGCTGGAACAGCAGCCGTGCCTTCAGCCGCAACGCGCTCTGGTTGTGCAGCAGGTGCTCCCACCAGTGGCCGACCACGTATTCGGGGATGAACACCGTCACCACGTCGCGCGGCGAGCGCCTGCGCAGGGTCTTGACGTAGTCGAGGATGGGCTGCGTGATCTCGCGGTAGGGGGAGTCGAGCATCTTCAGCGGCACCGGGATGCCGCGCCGCTCCCACTCCTCCTGCAGGTTGCGCGCCTCCTCACCCTCCACCCCGACGGTGATGGCCTCCAGCGTGGAGGGGCGGGTGGCGCGGGCGTACGCGAGCGCGCGCATCGTCGGCTTGTGGATCTTCGAGACCAGCACGATCGTGTGGTTGCGCGCGGGCAGCATGGCCGGCTCGTAGTCCTCGGTGAGCTCCAGCTCGGCCGCCACGTTGTCGTAGTGGCGCCTGATCCCCTTCATCATGAGGAACAGGATCGGCATCGCGATCACCACGATCCACGCCCCGACCAGGAACTTCGTCAGCAGCACCACGATCAGCACGAGGCCCGTCATGACCCCGCCGAAGAAGTTGATCACGCGGGAGCGGTGCATCTGGTGGCGGACCTTGAGATCGGTCTCGGTCTTCAGGTGGCGGGTCCAGTGGATGACCATGCCGATCTGGCTGAGGGTGAAGGAGACGAAGACGCCGACGATGTAGAGGTTCAGCAGGCGGCTGACGTCGGCCTCGAACCCCCACAGCAGCAGACAGGCCCCGGCCGCCAGGATGATGATGCCGTTGGAGAAGGCCAGCCGGTCGCCGCGGGTGTGCAACTGGCGCGGCAGGTAACGGTCCTGCGCCAGGATCGAGCCCAGCACGGGGAAGCCGTTGAACGCCGTGTTGGCCGCCAGGAACAGGATCAGCGCCGTCACCGCCGAGATGATCACGAACGGCAGCGACCCGCCCCCGAACACCGCGTCGGCCACCTGGGCGATGATCGGCTGCTGGTAGTAGCCGGGCCCGACCGGTGTGCCGTCCGGCCTGAGCAGGTCTTCCGCGACCACCGACGGCTCGGCCACCTTCACCCCCGACGCCAGGCCGAGCGCGATGATGCCGCCGAACATGGTGATCGCGACCAGGCCCATCATCAGCAGCGTGGTGGCCGCGTTCTTGCTCTTGGGCTTCCTGAAGGCGGGCACGCCGTTGCTGATGGCCTCGACACCGGTCAGGGCCGCGCAGCCGGAGGAGAACGCGCGCAGGACCAGGAACGCCGCCGCGAACGCCGTCAGGTTGGTCTGCTCGGGCTCGATCGAGAAGTGCGCGCTCGGCGCCTCCAGGTTCTCGTTCAGCACCAGCAGCCGGAATCCGCCCCAGGTGATCAGGCCCAGGACGGCGATCATGAACGCGTACGTGGGGATGGCGAAGGCTGCGCCGGACTCGCGGATGCCGCGCAGGTTGACCACGGTGAGCAGGATCACGATGACGATGGCGACGGCCGGCTTGTTCTGGCCCACGAACGGGATCGTCGCGCCGACGTAGTCGACGCCGTTCGCGACGGACACCGCGACGGTCAGCACGTAGTCGACCATCAGCGCGCTGGCCACCGTGAGCCCGGCGTTCTTGCCGAGGTTGGTGGTGGCGACCTCGTAGTCGCCGCCGCCGCTGGGATAGGCGTGCACGTTCTGCCGGTACGACGCCACGACCGTGAGCATCACGACGATCACGGCGATCGCTACCCACGGGCTGAAGGAGTAGAAGGAGACGCCCGCCAGCGACAGAATGACCAAAATCTCCTGGGGCGCGTACGCCACGGAGGAGAGCGCGTCACTCGCGAAGACCGGCAGTGCGATCCGTTTGGGGAGTAGTTGCTCGTGGAGCTGCCCGCTACGCAGGGCGCGCCCCACGAGCATGCGTTTGACAAGATCCGTTACCTTCGCCACGTAACGAGATGCTAGCCCTAGGCCGACGCCCTAAACGAGGCGCTCCCCCATCGGTCCATACTGGTGTCGAGCAACCGGCCGACCGCGGAGTGCGGGGGGAAATGCATATTGTGATCATGGGGTGTGGCCGGGTCGGATCGACCCTCGCCCACATCCTCGAAGACAGCGGCCATTCCGTCGCCATCATCGACCGCGACCCGCAGGCCTTTCGCAGGCTGCGGGCCGGCTTCCGTGGGCGGCGGGTGACCGGAGTGGGCTTCGATCGCGACGTGCTCACCGAGGCCGGCGTCGAATCCGCAACCGCCTTCGTGGCGGTCTCCAGCGGAGACAACTCCAACATCATCTCCGCCCGCGTGGCCCGCGAGACGTTCGGCGTCGACAACGTGGTGGCCCGCATCTACGACCCCCGGCGGGCCGAGGTCTACCAGCGGCTGGGCATCCCCACGGTGGCCACCGTCCGCTGGACCGCCGACCAGATCATGCGCCGCATCCTCCCCGAGGGCGCCGAACCACTCTGGCGCGACCCCACAGGCACCGTCGTGCTCGCCGAGGTCACCGTGCACTCCTCCTGGATCGGCACCCGCGTCACCGAGCTCGAAGGTCTCGCCAAGACGCGTGTCGCCTTCATCAACCGCATGGGCGAGGCTCTGACCGTCGCGGACGACACCGTGGTGCAGGAAGGCGACGTGCTGCACGTCATCGCCGCGGAGAACGACATGGACCGGATCAACAAGGTGCTCGCCGCGGCACCGGAAGAGGACTGACCGATGCGCGTCGCCATCGCCGGAGCCGGCGCCGTGGGCCGCTCCATTGCGTCCGAGCTCCTCGAGAACGGCCACGAGGTCCTCCTCATCGACGTCGACCCGCGAGCCATCAAGATCGACAGCGTGCCGCGCGCCGAATGGCTCCTGGCCGACGCCTGCGAGATCGCCTCCCTCGACGAGGCCGGTCTCAACAACTGCCACGTCGTCGTCGCCTCCTCCGGCGACGACAAGGTCAACCTCGTGGTATCCCTGCTGGCCAAGACCGAATACGGCGTGCCGCGCGTGGTGGCCCGCATCAACCATCCCAACAACGAGTGGCTCTTCAACGAGTCGTGGGGCGTGGACGTGGCCGTCTCGACGCCGCGCCTGCTCAGTGCGCTCGTCGAGGAGGCGGTGAGCGTCGGGGACCTCGTCCGGCTCATGACGTTCCGGCAGGGGCAGGCGAACCTGGTGGAGCTGACGCTGGCGGAGGACGCGCCGGTGGTGGGGCAGCGGGCCGGCTCCGTGCCGTGGCCGGTGGACGCGGCCCTGGTCGCGATCCTCCGGGAGGGCCGGGTCCTGGTGCCCACGGCGGACGATCCGCTGGAGGCCGGGGACGAGCTGCTGTTCGTGGCCAGCCAGGAGGTCGAGCAAGAACTGGCCCACCTCCTCTCCCAACACTGAGGGCCCCAGCGAGGTCCTCGCTTCGCTCGGGCGTCCTTCCTGGGGCGTGCCCGGCTGCACGCGAGGGCTTCGCCGGGGAAGCGCTTCGCGCCTGATCAGCTCAGGCGTTTCCCCCCAGTCGAGCCAAGGCTCGACCCCTGGAGGACCTCGCTACCGCTCGGGCGTTTCCATAGGGGACTCGCGCGCATTTCGTTCTCAACGAAGGCCCTGAAGCCCGTCCCCACAAGGACGCTGTCGAGAAGTTCCTGATTTGAAACCGCAAGCTCGGACAGCGTCGTTACCGTGGCCGCTCACGGGAAGCTCGCCGAGACGTCCGCCTGCCACCTTCCCCCGAAGGAAAGGGAGGCAGGCGGCTTACCCGTCGCTCAATTCGAATCCATCAACGGCCGCTTGATGCCGTAGTGCGCCAGGAGGAGGTCTACGCCCTTACGGGTGCACCTTCGCGCAGATCCGCGATTCCACGCTTGATCTCCGCAAGGTCCTCGCCCGTGCGGAACGCGCAGGACTCCAGATCCCGAACGCGATCTTCCATCTTCTCAGTGATCACTCGGTGCCCTTCCCGTAGTGTTGGGCGGGGCACCGGGGGCATAAGCCATCCCCGATGCTCCTGACCAGCATCGATATCAGTCCCCCTATCGTTGCGCCACCGGTATCAATATTGGACACCACATGATCGGCTCTGCTCTGCTAGGCGCCCTCGACATCCACCCGAGGACATGACCCGCCTCGGGCAAGCGAAAGCAGGTACCGCCGAATGCCCCTTGAGCAGTCCCGCCGTACATTGCTGGTGGCCGCGGCCCTCCTGCCGCTGACGGGAGGCCGGGCGGAGGCGGCGCCCAGACGGGCGAAGGACTACTACGACGACGCGGCCGAGCTGGCCGGCAAGGACCCGGTCCTGCGGAACCTCGTCAAGGCGCTCAGCCCGGGCGCCCAGATGCCCGAGGTGAAGGCCCCCAAGCCGCTGAAGATCTTCGACAACGTGGCCGTGGTCAGCACCGGCTTCGTCTCGGCCACGGCGCTGCTCTCCTCCGGGGGCGTCATCCTGCTCGACGCGCTGGGAACCCCGGACGAGGCCAAGAAGATCATCGTCCCCCAGTTGCGCTCTCTGGGAGTGGACCCCGCGAAGATCAAGTATGTGGTGGCCATGCATGGTCACAGCGACCATTTCGGCGGCGCCCAGTACCTGGCGGACCGATACGGCGCCCGCGTCATGATGACCCGAGCCGACTGGAAGCTCGTCACCACCGGCTCCCCCGCCCGCGACCTGGAGATCGCCGACGGCCAGCGGCTGACCCTCGGCGACACGACGATCGCGTTCCACCACACGCCCGGCCACACCCCGGGCACCGTCTCGGCGATCTTCCCGGTGCGGTGGAAGGGACGGCCGCACACCGCGATGTTGTGGGGCGGCACCAACCCGCCCACGGCGACCGCGGAGAAGCGGACGTACGTCTCCTCCGTCCTCGCCTTCGCCGCTCACATGAGGCGGGCAGGTGTGGACGTCGAGCTGAACAACCACGGGCTCAGCGACCATGGCCTGGTCCGCATGGAGCAGCTGCGCGGCAACGGCGGTTCGGCGAACCCGTTCATCATCGGCCGCTCCCGGGCGCAGCGCTTCATGAAGGTGATGGAGATCATGATGCGCGGCCGCATCGCCTCGGACCTGGAGGCAGGCTGAACGATCAGTCGAAGAGGATGTGCCGCAACGTCCGGGTGAGGTGTTCGGTGAGCCGCTCGGGCGGCATCGAGGCGAGCGGTTCCGTACGCGCGATGTAGCGGCTGAACGTCACCCCCATCAGATGCGACCCCAGCAGCGCGATCCGGGTGTCCAGGTCGTCTCCCGGCTCTCCCGGCGCGTCGGGTGACAACACGGACCGGTAGACGGCGACGCTGCTCTCCTGCATCGCGACCAGGAGGTGAGCGGCGGTGCGCTCGTCGGACGCCGCGCTGCGCAGGAGGGCGACGAGCGGGTCGTTGACGGCGTCGGTCTCCATGCGCTGTACGAAGCCATGGGCGATCCGGTCGGGCAGCGTGGCCGGGTCCCCGGCGACGATCCGCTCCAGGTCGCGGTTGCCCGGCACCGCCGCGAGGAAGAGCCGCTCCTTGGATGAGAAGTGCCGCGAGATCAGGCCGTGGGTGACACCGGCCCGGCGCGCGATGTCCCGCAGGGTCGTACGGGCGTAACCGCGCTCGGCGAAGGCGTGGCGGGCCGCCTCCAGGATGGCCGCTCGGTGCCCCTCCGGATCCCGCCGGTGCCTGCGCGGCGGCTCCCCGGGCACTTCCTTCATGTGATCACTGTACTGCCAGGTCAGCGAAGCTCCCGGCCTGCTCCTATACTCTTAATATCCAGTTGGCCATTAAGGGAGCCGTTGTGAGCACCAGGACACTCATCGTCGGCGGCAGCGGCGGTCTGGGCCGCGTGATCGCCCAGCACTTCGCCGACCGCGGCGACGACGTCGTCATCACCAGCAGGGACAAGGCGCGGGCCGAGACCGTCGCCGCCCGGATCGGCGCCCGGGGGCTGGCCCTCGACCTGGCCCAGCCGGAAACGATCAGCGCCTCGCTGGCCGAGGTGGCCGCCGTCGACCACCTCGTCATCACCGCGGTCGGCCAGGCGGCGAACACGCTGGCACAGTTCAACATCACCGACGCCGTCACGGCCGTGACCATGAAACTCGTCGGATACGCCGAGACCGTCCGCGTGCTGCGCGACCGGTTCACCCCGGGCGCCTCCGTCGTCCTGTTCGGCGGTCTCGCCAAGGAACGCCCCTACCCCGGCTCGACCATCGTCAGCACCTTCAACGCCGGAATCACCGGCCTGGTGCGGACCCTCGCGATCGAGATCGCCCCGCACCGCGTCAACGCCCTGCACCCGGGCCTGATCGGCGACAGCCCCAAGTGGCGCGACGTTCCCGACCCGCCGCACTCGGCCCAGACGCCGATCGGACGGCTGGTCACGATGGCCGAGATCGCCGACGCCACCGAGTTCCTGCTGCGCAACACCGGCGTCAACGCCCACGACCTGCACATGGACGGCGGCCTGCTGGCCACCTGACGCGCCGTCCACCGGCCGCCGTCCACCGCGTCAGGCGGACGCGGTGAAGTAGTGGCCCAGGTCGAGGTCGGCGATGAGACCGGGGTGGGCCGGCCGCCAGCCCAGGAGTTCCTGGGTGCGCAGGCTGGAGGCCGGGTTGTCGAGCGGGACGATGCCGGCCAGGAAACCGAAGTGGGCCTCCATCCGGTCGGCCGCGACGGTGGCGGTGGGGACCTCCAGGTGACGGCCGATGCTCTCGGCGATCAGCAGGAACGGGATGCCTTCGTCACCCACGGCGTGCAGCCGCGACCCGGCCGGCGCCTGCTCCAGAGCCAGGCGGTAGACGCGGGCGGCGTCCAGGGTGTGGACGGAGGGCCAGCGGTTGGCGCCCTCGCCGAGGTAACCGGACACTCCGGCGGCCCTGGCGGTGGCGATGAGCATCGGGACGAAGCCGTAGCGGTCCAGCGCGCTGTGCACGACCGGTGGGAGCCGTACGACCGAGGCCCTGATCCCCTGCTCGGCGAGCTGGATGGCGTTGTTCTCCGCCACGATCCTGGCCTGCAGCCCTGGGCCGCCCTCCAGCACGATGTCCTCGGTGCCGGTGCGCCCCGGCAGCGCCGCGAGCACCCCTGTCCCCGCGGTGCCGACGAAGGGCTTGCCGGTGCCGGCGAGTGCCTCGCCGAACGTCCGGATGGCCGCCAGGTCGGCCTCGACGGCGGCGGCGAAGTCTCCGGCCATCATGGCGTCGTGCTTGAACGCGAGATGGATGACTCCGTCGGCGGCGGAGGCGGCCTCGCGCAGGCCGTCCAGATCGTCGAGATCGCCGAGCCTGGCCTGGGCGCCGAGAGCCTTCAGAGCGGTGGCCGAGGCCTCGGTGCGGGCCAGGCCGACGACCTCGTGGCCGGCGGAGAGAAGCTCGGGGATGACGGCCGAGCCGATGTGACCGGTCGCTCCGGTGACGAAGACACGCATGGGAGACAGCCTCCAGAACGGTGATGGGACTTGGTCTCGTCACCGTAACACGTGATGAGACCAAGTCCCATCACGTACACTGTGGGGCATGGGCAGGTGGGAGCCGAACGCACGCGAGCGTCTGGGACGTTCAGCACTTGAGCTGTTCCTAGAGCGCGGCTACGAGAGCACCACCGCGGCCGAGATCGCCGAGCGGGCCGGGCTGGCGAAGAGCACGTTCTTCCGGCACTTCGCCGACAAGCGAGAGGTGCTGTTCGGAGGCCAGGACAGGCTCAACCGCCTCTTCATCGACGCGGTCACCGGCGTTCCCGACTCGGCGACCCCGCTCGACGCGGTCGCCGCGGCGCTCGACGCCGTGGCGGCGGCCTTCGGCCCGGAGCAACGTGCGTTCGTACGGCAGCGGCATGCGGTCATCTCGGGCAACAGCGACCTGCGGGAACGCGAGTTGCTCAAGCTCGCCGCCCTCACCGCGGTCATGGCGGACACGCTACGCGAACGCGGCGTTCCAGACCCGGCCGCGAGCCTCGCCGCCGAGCTCGGCAGCCTCGCCTTCCGCAACGCCCACGCCCGCTGGATCGACCCGGCCAACCAGCAGGATTTCCCCGACCTCGCCCGTCAGGAACTGAACGAGCTGAAGGCCGCCACCGCCACCCTCGACCAGGCGCCGGGCACAGCCCGGTAGCTCACAACCCGATGGCGGCCTTGGCTCCCACATAGGAACCGGCACCGGGAAAGCCGGCCCTGGCCAGCCGGCCCACCTGGACCTCCAGCCCGGTCTCCTCGCGCATCTCGCGCACCAGCGCGTCCCCCAGCGCCTCGCCCTCCTCGGCCTTGCCGCCGGGCAGGGACCATGACCGCCCGGTGTCGGTGTCCTGGTCGAGCAGCAGAATATGGCCGTCCTCGATGAGAACGCCGGTCACCCGTACGACCTTCATGCAGGCAACCTATCCCGGCCGTTGAGGCCACCCAGTGTTCGATGGCCATCGAACCAGCTCTACTCTTGTTCCATGTCTATCGAACACCGTCGGGGTGTCATGGTACTGGCGCTGGTCGCTGCCTTCATGGTCTTCGTCGACGGCACGATCGTGACCCTCGCCCTCGACCAGCTCGTCGTTCACCTGCATGCCTCCCGCTCCGAACTGGAATGGGCCATCGACGCCTACACCCTCTCCTTCGCCGCCGTGATGCTCGCCGCCGGCGCGATCACCGACACGCTCGGCGCGAAGCGGGCCTTCGTCGCGGGCCTGCTGGTCTTCACCGCGTCGTCGGCGGTCTGCGCGTTCGCCGGCTCGATGCTGGTGCTCAACCTCGCTCGGCTGGTCCAGGGCGCGGGCGCCGCTCTTCTGCTGCCCAGTGCGCTCGTGCTGGCCACGGCGTCGGCCACCGACGAGCGGGCGCGGCACCGGCTCGTCGGCTGGTGGGCCGCCGCGGGTGGCGTCGGGATGGCCGCCGGGCCCCTGCTGGGCGGGGCATTGGTCACGTTCGCGGACTGGCGCGCAGTCTTCGCCGTCAACGTGGTCGTGGGAGTCCCCGCAGCGATCTGGAGCATCCGCTCGATGCCGGCGGTGCCGCGCCGCGACCGGCGGCTCAACCTCGGCGGTGTGGGCGCCGCGACCGTGCTGATCGGCGGTCTCGTCTTCGCCCTCATCGAGGCCCCCGCCCGCGGGTGGTTCAGCCCCACGGTGGCCACCGCCGCCGCCCTCGCCGTCGCCGGGCTCGCCGGCTTCGTCTGGACGGAACGGTCCGCCCGGACGCCCCTGCTGCCGCTCGGCACCTACACCAACCGCGGGTTCGCCGGCTCCGCGATCCAGGGTGCGCTGTTCAACTTCGCCTTCTACGGGCTGCTGTTCGCGATGAGCCTGATGCTCCAGCAGGGCCGCGGGCTCGGCGCGCTCGCCAGCGGGCTGCTCTTCCTCCCCCTGACCGGCCTCATCTCGATCGGCAGCGTCTGCGCCGCCCCGCTCGCGCACCGCCTCGGGCGCCCGGTCGTCCTCGGCATCGGGCAGAGCCTCCTGGCCCTCTCGCTGGTCGCGGTCGCATGGGCCGGCACCGCGAACGAGCTGTGGCCGCTGATCGTCGCACTCGTCCCCGCCGGGTTCAGCGCGGGGCTGCTCGTGCCCACCATGACCTCGCAGTCCATCGCCGCCGTCGAACCCTCCCTCCACGGCGCCGCGTCCGCGGTGTTCAACACCTCCCGCCAGCTCGGCGCCGCCCTCGGCATCGCCACCTTCGGCCCGCTCCTCGGGGCCGCGCACGACCTCGGAGCCGGGTTCGTCACCTGCGTGATCGTCGCCGCCACCGCCACCGCGATCGCTCTGCTGCTGACGGCGCTGACGCAACGAGCCGTCCCGGCAACGCGCAAGGAGCCCCTCGCGAGGGGCTCCCTGTCACGTACGAACGTCACAACGTCCGATAAGGCGTCGACCTAGTCGTCGTCCCCGTCCTCAGCGCACTCCTCGGCCGGGAGCGACATCACCGTCGGCGCGCCCATCTCGGCGAACTCGGCCAGCTCGGCCAGCTCCTTCTCGCATCTGCTGGGGCCGTGCGGGCCCGCGTAGTCATTGTCGGCGATCGCCGGCGTGGCGGCGAGGAGGAGGGCCGCGGCCGTCATGGTGACGGCGGCGATGGCGCATTTGTACATGGTGGTCCCCCGATGTGGTGTGAGGTGATCGCTCGCCTGCCTTCGTACCCGCGCACGTGGTTCAAGTGGTTAAGAGTTCGGCTCGGAGATCTTTACCGAAGATCCCATTCCTCGCGCAGCCCCGCCAGGGCCTCGTGGAAGCCGGGGAACGTCTTCTTCACGCAGCCGGGCTCGTCCAGGGTGATCCCCGGCGTGCGCAGGCCCGTGATGCTGAACGACATGGCGATCCGGTGGTCGCCGTGGCAGGCGATCTCGGCGGCGTGCGGCCGGGCGGGGTGGATCTCGATCCAGTCGCGGCCCGTGGTCACCGGGACTCCGAGCCGGCGCAGGTTCTCGGCGCACGCCTCCAGGCGGTCGCACTCCTTGATGCGGGTGTTGTAGACGTCCTCGATCCGTACGGGGCCGTCGGCGAAGGGGGCGATGGCGGCGAGCGTGGGCACGGTGTCGGAAATGTCGCGCATGTTGACCGTAACGCCCGACAAAGACCCGGTTCCGGTGACGGTCACCGCATCATGCGACATTTCAACTTCGGCGCCCATCTGCCCAAGAACCTCCGCGAAACGTACGTCCCCCTGCAACGCGCCCGACCCCAGCCCAGGAATGGTGACGCTGTTCCCGGTGAGCGCGGCGGCGGCGAGCGGGTAACTGGCCGTGGAGGCGTCCGGCTCGATGGTGTAGTCGGCGGCGGTGTACGGCTGCGGCGGCACGAAGAACGTCTCGCCGGAACGCCGCACCTCCACCCCGAAGCCACGCATCATGGCCAGGGTGATCTCCACGTAGGGCGCCGACACCAGATCGGTGACCGTGATCTCCAGACCTTCCGCCGTCAGCGGCCCGACGAGCAGCAGAGCGGTCAGGAACTGTGACGACAACCCCGCGTCCAGCGTGATCCGCCCGCCTTTGATGCCGTTCGCCCGCACGGTCACCGGGTGATGCCCCTCCGCGCCCTCATGCGTCAGATCCACGCCGAGATCGCGCAGCGCCCCCGTGAGAGGCCCCAGCGGGCGGCGGCGCATCTGGGCGGAGGCGTCGAAGCGGAACACCCCGTGACCGGCCGCCGCGAGCGCGGGCAGGAAACGCGCGGTCGTGGCCCCGTCACGGCAGTAGACCTCGGCCTCGCCCACCGGCGGCCCCTCGGGACGGCCCTCGATCGTCCACGCCTCCGGCCCGCGCTCCACCGCGTACCCGAGCTTGACCAGCCCCTCCGCGAACCCTTCCGTGTCGTCGGAGACCAGCGGCCGCCGCAGCACCGTGGTGCCCCGCGCGGCGGCGGCGAGGAACAGCGCGCGGGCGGTCACCGACTTCGATCCTGGAACGTGCATGATGCTCATGTCAGGGACCCTAGGCCCCGGCACAACGCGCACACGACCGGATTATCACGCACCCCAGGCCGGAAGGCGGCTCGACGCCACCCTCAGGCAAGGCGCCACGGGCGGCGGTTCGACGACGCCCTCAGGCAAGGGGCCACGGGCGAAGGCGGTTCGACGACGCCCTCAGGCAGGGGCCACGGGCGGCTTGATCGGTGTGCGACCGCGACCGAGCAACCACAACATGGCTCCCAGCGCCGCCACCTGCAACGGCCACCCCATAACGATCTTGGCGAAGCCGAGCGCCGCCACCGCCTGATCACCGCCGCCGAACAGGTAGACGGGCCCCTGCACCGCGACCCGCACCGCGCACGGCAACATGAGCATCCAGGTCAGCCTCGTGCACAACTTCACGATGCCTGGATCCTTGTGCCACGCGGTCGGGTCGCCCGTGACCGAGCCGATCAGGAAGCCCACGACGGGCCACCGGCTGACGATCGAGATGAGCATCGCCACCATGTATCCGGCGTTCCACAGGATGCCGGGCAGGAAGTAGTCTTTCGCGTCACCCGTGCGGCTGGCGAAGAACGCGCCGATCGCGATGCCGATCAGGCTGTTGATCACGAATTGCGGCGTGGACCGCTGGATGATCCGCACGAGCAACAGCAGCACCGCCAGCGTGATGCTGACGATGAGCGACAGTTTCAGATCCTCGCTCAGGATCCACGACAGTGTGAACGCGATCGTCGGGACGGCCGCCTCGATGATGCCGCGCACCCCGCCGAAGGCCTTGGCGAGCTGTGCTCGCACCGCCGCCTCAACGGTGTCGTGGGCGACTTCTTCCGCCTCAGCACTCACCTGATCAACTCCCTGGGCGCAGCTCGTAACGCGGATTGAACATCACCTTGCGCCCGTCCTGCATGCTGACCAGGCCCTCGGCCTTGACAATGCGGCCGGGCTCGATGCCCGCGATCTTACGGCGGCCGAGCCAGACCAGGTCGATCACGTCGGACCCGTCGTAGAGCTCGGCCTCGAGAGCGGGGGCACCGCCCCTGGGGCGCAGTGTCACCGTACGTAGCGTACCCGCCACACAGAAGCGGCGGCGACCGCCACACGAGACGATCGGGGTCGCACCGACCTCGTCGGCATCTTCCCGCAGTTCCTGGGCCTCGATCTCGGACTGGGGGGATGCCAGCCGACTGAAGAACCCACGCAATCCCCCGCGTTTAGGGGGCTCTGCCGTACTCATGATGGTTCAGCCTATGTGATGTCAGCCCTTAGCGAATCTCACTGATTTCAGGACCTCGTTTGAACGGGTTGAGGCCGGGCCCTTCGGGGCTCTCGCCGGTCTGCTGCTCGTTGGGCCGGCGCAGCGGGATCGGCTCCTCACGCGCCATCGGCTCCTCGCCGCGGACGACCACGACGTCCTTGATGAAGTCGATGTACGGTGCCGCGGCCGTCTCGTCGGCGGCCGCCTTGCCCGAGATCACGCCCAGCAGGAACCAGCGCGGCCCGTCGATGCCGAGGTAGCGGGCCGGCCGGCTCTCGCCGTCGACCTTCATCTCCCCGGTCAGCTCGCTGCCGAACGGCCCCTCCTGCTCCTCCAGGTGCTTGGCCTGGCCCAGGATCTTCGTCTTGACCTCGTCCCACAGGCCGGAGCTGCGCGGGGCGGCCAGGGCCTGCAACTGCAACGAGCTCTCGTCGTACAGGACGACCACGCCGACGTGCTGGTCCCCGAGGGAGGCCAGCCGCAGGTCGAAGTCGGGGTTGTGCGGCAACCGCAGCCCGCCCAGGTCGATCCGGTCGGCCTCCGGATGGGGCTCGTCGGCGTCCCACGGGCCGGACTCTCGCGTGGGGGCGGCGGACTTTTGCTCGGCCGCCTGCTCCGGCTGCTCACGACGACGACGTCGGAACACGTTCCTCACTCTCCCTGCTCGTCGGGCCGCGTATCGGACCCGTAGTTCGTCGGACCCCTGCCGGGCCCCTTGTCGCCCACCGGTCAGCGCCCTGTCGATCCGAACCCGTTGGCGCCGCGCACGGACCCCGGCAGCCGCTCGACCTCGGCGAAGAGCGCCCGCTCCACCCGCTGGATCACGAGCTGCGCCACCCGGTCGCCCCGCCGCAGCCGGAACGGCTCCTTGGCGTCGGTGTTGATCAGCGTCACCCTGATCTCGCCCCGGTATCCGGCATCCACCGTGCCGGGGGCGTTGACCAGCGTGACCCCGTGCTTGGCGGCCAGCCCGGAGCGCGGGTGCACGAACGCGGCGTAGCCGTCGGGCAGCGCGATCGCCACCCCGGTGCCGATCACGGCCCGCTCGCCGGGTATCAGCTCCACATCCTCGGCCGCGTAGAGGTCGGCGCCCGCGTCTCCGGCGTGGGCGTACGCCGGCACCGGCAGCTCGGCGTCGAGCCGCTGGATGAGGACCTCAACGTTGCTCAAGGGTTCACCTCGTAGTCCGGATGTTCTGCTGCGATGGCGGCCAGGTCACCGTGCTTGGCGAAGTGCTCCATGTTCACCTCGATGAACAGCGCCGCCGCACGGACGGCGACCGGCCCGTCGGGAGCGCCGATGCGCCCCTCAGCCTCAAGGTACGCCTTCCTGCCCGTGATGCCGTTGCACCAGGCGCGCAGGTGGAGTGTCGTGCCCACGGGAACGGGGAGGAGGTAGTCGGTCTCCAGCCGTCCCGTCACATAGGGCTTTTGGAGCAGGTAGACGGACATTCCGATGACCTCGTCCATGGCGGTGGCCAGCACTCCGCCGTGCGCCAGCCTGGGCGCCCCCTGGTGGGCCTCCCCCACCGTGAACTCCGCCTCGACGGTGGCGCCGTCGGGCGTCCTGGCCTTGAGATGCAGCCCGGTCGGATGCTTGGTGCCGCACCCGAAGCACTGGCTGTAATGGGAGCCCAGGACGGCGCCCGGCGCCGGCGCACCGGGCTGGGGCACGGGCACCTCCACGCCGGGCGGCGGGGTGGTGAGGGAGGAACGAGTCACGGGTGACGAGGTTACTCCGTGTTTCCGCCCTTCAGAGCACCGTCACGCGGCCTGCCGTCGCTTTCCGACAGCCCCGCGTCACCGGCTCGCGGCCCACTGTCGTTTTCCGACAACCCCGCGGCCTCGGCACGCGGCGCACCGTCGTCGTCAGGCAGCGCCGCGTCACCGTCGCGAGGCCGTCGTCGCGGCTCGCCGGCGTCGTCGGGGCGGGGACCTGTGCCGCGCTCCGGCCACCTGTCGTCGTCGAGGCGGGGCCCGGTGTCGCGGCCAGGCCACCCGCCGTCGCCGCCGCGCAGCCCGCCACCCTCACCGGGCCCGGGCGGCACTCCGCCTGGCGGCGAGTCCTGGTGGCCCGGTGGCAACTCGGGCGGTTTGTGTCTCAGCTCCGGCAGGGCCCGATAGATCACCGCCGCCACCGGCACGGCCACCGCGGCCCCCGCGATGCCCGCCAGTATGCCGCCGATGGACAGCACCAGGATGATCGCCAGCGGATGGAAGTTGAGCGCCCGCCCCACGATCAGCGGCTGCAGCACGTGGTTCTCGAGTTGCTGCTCCACGACGAGGATGCCCAGGAAGATCAGCGCGTAGATGACCCCCTTGGCCCCCAGCGTGACCAGGGTGGCGACCGTGCCGGCGAAGAAGATGCCGACGATGGGGATGAAGCTGGCGAAGAAGATCAGCACGGCCAGCGGCGCCCACAGCGGCACCCCCATCCCGGCCAGCACGATGCCCATGATCAGGCCATGGACGGCGGCCACCGCCACGGTGCCCTGGACGTAGTGGGAGAGCGTGGCCCACGCGGCCCGCCCCGCCCGGTCGACGCGCGGGGCCACTCTGCCGAAGCCCCTCAGGAACCAGCCCCAGATCCGGTCGCCGTCCTTGAGCAGGAAGAACGTCACGAACAGCAGCAGCACGATGGAGGCGAGCACCTCGATGGCCACCGCCCCGGCCGACAGCACGGTGCCGGTGATGGCCGTGCGCTGCGTGTTGACCATGTTCGCGATCTCGTCGACGTAGTCGGTGATCTGCGCCTGCTCAAGGTGCAGCGGGCCGGTGATCAGCCAATCCTGCACGGTCCTGGCCGTCACCTGCACCTGTCTGACCAGGTTGGGGAACTCCTCACTGGCCCGCGCCCCCACCAGCCATCCGGTGCCGGTGAGCACGGCCAGGGCCACCAGCATGGTGAGCCAGGTGGCGTAGATGGGCCGCATGCCCGTGTTACGCAGGCTCTTCGTCAGCGGGAACAGCAGCGCGGTCAGCAGGAGCGCGATCGCCACGGGCAGCGCCACGAAGGCCAGGCGGGCGATGGCCTGGACGATGAAGTAGACGACCACGCCGACGAGGATCAGGCACGCCGACCAGGTGGCCATTCTGGCCAGGACGGGCGGCACGAGCTTGGTTGGGCGGTCGGGCAGCACGTGTTCAAGACTGGCATGTCCGGGGCCCGGATGCGCGCGGTTAACCGGCCGGGCAGCTCAGAGCGTAACGACGGCAGGCGCTCACATCCAGAAGATCGGCAAGCCGTGGACCGCTGCTTCGCCACGGACGGCACCCAGATCGCGGCCGGGCCCCGCGTCTGGGACGGCATACTCGACCACCGCTCCCCCGGCGTCTGCACCCAGCGCTTCCCGCTCTACTCCACCTCCCGCGTCGTGGCGGGCGGCCCGATCGAGGGCGGCGTGTACAAGTGCCGCCTCCAGCCGGTCGACCGGGCCATCGCGAGGGGCCTGTACGGCTCCTGGCGGCCGGCCCAGGACCAGCGCGCCCGCCTGAAGCAGATCTTCCCTACCGGGGTGTGTGACTACTGACAGGCAACTCCCGCATCGTGCGCATGGGCGAGGTGAACAACCACAGGAACGCCAGGCAGGCGCCGCACGCGGCGACCAGCAGCGTGTTCCTGACCCCGATCACCTCGCCCAGCACACCGCCGACCAGCCCGCCCAGCGGCAGCGTGCCCCACACGAGGAAGCGCATGGTGGCGTTCATCCGGCCGAGCAGCGACTCGGGGGTGGCGGCCTGGCGGAAGCTGAGCTGGGTGACGTTGTAGACGACCACCCCGATCCCGTTGCAGAACTCGTACACCACGAAGAACCCGAGCCTCCAGTCGGCCTCCGTCCACGGCAGCAGGAACGACAGCGGCGCGGGCAGCGCGATGGCCAGCCACATCGTGGGCCCCTGGCCGAGCAGCCGGACCAGCCGCGTGTTGATCACCGCGCCGATGACCCCGCCGAGCCCGCCCGCCGCGAAGAGCAGGCCGATCGTGCCCGCGCTCAGGCCCAGCTCTCTGGCCAGCAGCAGCAGGATCATCGGCTGGGCGATCGAGGAGAACAGGTTCGCGGTGGCCGTGCAGCCCGCGATGCGGCGCAACAGCCGGTGCCCGATGACGAACCTGACGCCCTCCCCGATCTCCTTGGCCAGGTGTGCGCGCCCGCGCTCATGACGGGTCTCCCGTTTGCGGATGGTGCCCAGGCACAGCGCCGACCACGCGTACCCGGCCACGGTGACGACGAGCGCGAACGGCGCGGTGAGGAACTGGATCAGGTAGCCGCCGAGGCTGGGCCCGCCGAGCTGCGCCACCGTACGCACGCCCTCCAGCATGGAGTTGCCCTCGACGAGCCGCTCCCGCCCGACGAGGTGCGGCAGATAACTCTGGTACGCGGCGTCGAAGAACACGGTGAACACCCCGAGCACCAGCGCCACGCCGTAGAGCTGGTACATCGTCAGCACGTCCAGCCACCACGCCACCGGCACGGAGACCAGCGCGAGGGCCCGCCCCCAGTCGCCGACCACCATCACCGCACGTTTGCTCAACCGGTCAACGAGAGCGCCCGCGG
The DNA here is from genome assembly GCF_042656245.1 of Nonomuraea insulae. NCBI lineage: Bacteria > Bacillati > Actinomycetota > Actinomycetes > Streptosporangiales > Streptosporangiaceae > Nonomuraea > Nonomuraea insulae. The sequence goes on along the minus strand of NZ_JBHSPA010000045.1, from coordinate 51,941 downwards.
GCAGCCCGATCACCACGAACGCCAGCGTCTGGCACGCCGCCAGCGCCCCCACCTCGAACTCCGAGGCATGGAGCGCCGACACGGCGGCCAGCGGCAGGGCCAGCAGGAGGAGCTGGCTGCCCGCCTGGCTGGCGCTGTCGGCGAGGAACAACCCGCGGAAGTCGTGCTCACGTAACAGGCTCACCCGGAGAAGCATCCATGACCGATTGAAATTAATCAACCGGTTATAGGGTGGCCTGCCATGGGCACCCAACGCCGCCCCGCCACCGAGGCGGAGGCCCGCGCACTGGCCTCCTCCGTACGACTGCGCATCCTGCGGCTCTGCCTGGACCAGGCGCTGACCAACAAGGAGATCGCGAGCCGGCTGGCCGCGAACCCCGCCACCACGCTGCACCACGTGCGCAAGCTGGTCGACACCGGTTTCCTGGCCGCCGAGCCCAGCCGGCCCGGCCCGCGCGGCTCCACCGAGATCCCCTACCGCGCCACCGGCAAGTCGTGGGAGATGGACGTCCGCGAGAGCCGCGTGACCGGCGCGAACACCGCGATTCTCGACGCCTTCCTGGAGGAGGTCAGGCTGACGGATGTCGAGAAGGGCGACTTCGTCAGGCTCGGGCTCCGGCTCACCGCCGAGGGGCGGGACGAGCTGCGGCGGCGGCTGCAGGAGGTCTTCGACGACTTCCGCGACCGGCAGCCGGCGCCGGACGGCGAGGCGTACTCCCTCTTCCTGTCCGTCCACCACGACGTCGCCAGAGACGACTGACGGGGAGGGCGCGCGGCGCACTCCCCGTCATCGGCCGAGATCAGCCCAGGTGGACTTCGACCTTCAGCTCGTCACCGTATTCCAGCACGAACTCCTCGACGTTGCCCGCCGCGCACAGGTCGTCCTGCGCCTGCCGCACCAGCTCGGCCTCAGGCGCCCACACGATGAGCCTGGACACCTCGGCCCGCATCGACAGCTTGGCCTCCGACTTGGCCTTGCGCACCTGCCCGAGCACCTCGGACGCCACGACCAGCACCGCCGGGTCCCCCGCGCGCTGATCGGCGGCGGGCCAGGAGGCACGGTGCACCGAGCCGTCGCGCCACCACGACCACACCTCTTCTGTCACGAACGGCAGGAACGGCGCGAACAACCGCAGCAGCGTGTCGAGCGCCTGCCGCAACGCCGCGTGCGCCGAGGCGGAGGCCGCGCCCGACTCGTAGGCCCGCGCCTTGACCAGCTCCAGGTAGTCGTCGCAGAACGCCCAGAAGAAGCGCTCCACGGCCTCGATGGCCCGGGTGTGGTCGTAGGCGGCCAGCGCGTCCCCGGCCTCGCGTACGACGTCGGACAGCGCCGCCAGCATCGACTGGTCGACCGGCTCGCTCACCTCGGAGTCGTCGGACGCCAGCCCCAGCACGAACTTGGACGCGTTGAGGATCTTGATGGCCAGCCGCCGCCCGATCTTGAGCTGTCCGGGGTCGAAGGTGGTGTCCACGCCGTAGCGCCCGTTGGCCGCCCAGTAGCGCACCGCGTCGGAGCCGTGCTGCTCCAGCAGGTCGAGCGGGGTGACCACGTTGCCCTTGGACTTGGACATCTTCTTGCGGTCGGGGTCGAGGATCCACCCGGAGATCGCGACGTCGCTCCACGGCGTGCCGCCGAACTCGTAGTGGGCCCTGACCACGCTGGAGAACAACCAGGTGCGGATGATCTCGTGGGCCTGCGGCCGCAGGTCCGCGGGGTAGACGCGCCGGAAGAGGTCGTCGTCGCTCTCCCACCGGCCGGCGATCTGCGGCGTCAGCGACGATGTGGCCCAGGTGTCCATGACGTCGGGGTCGGCCATGAACCCGCCGGGCACGCCGCGCTGCTCCTCGGTGTAGCCGGGCGGCACGTCGGAGGACGGCTCGACCGGCAGCATGTCCTCGGTGGGCAGGATCGGCGCGTCGTGGACGGGCTGCCCCGACTCGTCGATCGGATACCACACCGGGAACGGCACGCCGAAGAAGCGCTGGCGCGAGATCAGCCAGTCGCCGGTCAGCCCCTCGACCCAGTTCTCGTATCGCACGCGCATGTGCGGCGGGTGCCAGGCCAGCTCGCGCCCGCGCGCCAGCAGCAGCCGCCGCAGCTCCTCGTCGCGGCCGCCGTTGCGGATGTACCACTGCCGGGTGGTGACGATCTCCAGCGGCTTGTCGCCGCGCTCGTAGAACTTCACCGTGCGCCGCACCGGCCTGGGCTCGCCCTCAAGGTCGCCCGACTCGCGCAGCAGCTCCACGATGCGCTCACGGGCGCTGTGGACGGTCTTCCCCGCGAGCTCCTTGTACGGCTCGGCGTCCACGCCCTGCGGCGGCTCGGCCAGCAGCCGCCCGTCCCAGCCGATGACCGGCCGGGTCGGCAACTGCAGCTCCCGCCACCAGGTGACGTCGGTGATGTCGCCGAACGTGCAGATCATCGCGATGCCGGTGCCCTTGTCGGGCTCGGCCAGGCGGTGGGCCAGCACCGGCACCTCGACCCCGAACAGCGGCGTCAGCACCGAGGTGCCGAACAGCTCCTGGTAACGCTCGTCGTCGGGATGGGCGACCAGCGCCACGCAGGCGGGGATCAGCTCGGGCCGGGTGGTCTCGATCCAGACCGGGCCCTTCTCGCCGTAGAAGGAGATCTTGTGGAAGGCGCCTGGCCACTCCCGGTCCTCCAGCTCGGCCTGGGCCACGGCGGTGCGGAAGCTCACGTCCCACAACGTGGGCGCCTCGGCGAGGTAGGCCTCGCCGCGCAGCAGGTTGCGCAGGAACGCGCGCTGCGACACCGCCCGCGACTCGTCGCTGATCGTGGTGTAGAGCAGCGACCAGTCCACCGACAGGCCGACCCGCCGCCAGACCTCCTCGAACGCCTGCTCGTCGACGGCGGTCAGCCGGTGGCACAACTCCACGAAGTTGCGCCGCGAGACCGAGATCTCGCGCTTGCCGGGCTTGTCCGGCGGAACGAAGCCGGGGTCGTACGGAAGCGACGGGTCGCAACGCACGCCGTAGACGTTCTGGACGCGGCGCTCGGTGGGCAGCCCGTTGTCGTCCCAGCCGATGGGGTAGAACACCGACTTACCGATCATCCGCTGATAGCGGGCCATGATGTCGGTGTGGGTGAAGGAGAAGACGTGACCGACGTGCAACGACCCCGACACGGTCGGCGGCGGCGTGTCGATCGAGTAGACCTGCTCGCGCGGCTTGGTGCGGTCGAAGCGGTAGGTGCCCTCATCCTCCCAGCGAGCTACCCATACCTGCTCCAAGCCGTCGAGGGTCGGCTTCTGGGGCATGGATGGACGGCATGGTCGCTGTTGAGTCATGCCTCCTTATGGTACGGCTTCGCGGACCGGCGAGCGGTAGAGACTAGGGTTCGTTACAAAGGGGAAGGGAGATCGAAATGGCGGAGGACAAGCCCGATATCGCCTGGCGTGTCATAGGTGGCTTGGTGGGTCTGGTGACCGCCTGGGGGGCGCGGAAGATCCTCGGGTATGCCTGGCAGAAGACGACCGGCAAGGAGCCGCCACTCGACACCGACTCGCCCGAGGTCAGCATGGGCGAGGCGATCGGCTACGCCGTCGTCATGGGTGTGGGCATGTCCGTGGCGCAGATCGTGGTCAACCGGACCGCCAAGAAGCGCTACGACGCGTGGAAGGCTCTGAAGCAGGTGACTCCAGGGCCGTGAGGAACTCACTCGCCCAGCGGTCCACGTCGTAGGTGGCTACCCGGCGGCGCATCGTGCGCATCCGCCGGGCCAGCTCGTGCGGCGTGGCCCGCATCGCCGCCAGCATCTGGCGCTTGACGTCCTCCACGTCATACGGATTGACCAGGTACGCCTGCCGCAGCTCGTCGGCCGCCCCGGTGAACTCGCTGAGCACCAGCCCGCCGTGCAGGTCGTGGTGACAGGAGACGTACTCCTTGGCCACCAGGTTCATCCCGTCGCGCAAGGGCGTGACGACCATGACGTCGGCGGCCAGATAGAGCGCGGCCAGCTCCTCGTGGTCGTAGGACTGGTGGAAATACCACACCGGCTGGTAGCCGAGCTGGGCGTGCTCCCCGTTGATCCGGCCGACCTGCAGCTCGATGTCGTCACGCAGCCTGCGGTACTCGTCCACCCGCTCCCTGCTGGGCGTGGCGATCTGCACGAAGACGGCCTCGCCGGGGCGCAGCCGCCCGTCGTTGAGCAGCTCGCCGAACCCCTCCAGCCGCTGCCCGATGCCCTTGGTGTAGTCGAGCCGGTCCACGCCGAGCAGCACGTGCTCGGGGTCGCCCAGCTCCATCCTGATCTCCTTGGCCCGCGCCACGATGTTCGGCTCGCGTACCAGTGAGTCGAGGAAGGCGAAGTCCACGGAGATCGGGAACGCCTGCGTGGTGACGCTCCGGTCGTCGAGGAAGATCTCGTTCCCCTTGTACGGCAGCCCGAGCAGCCGGCGGCACAACCTGCGGAAGTTCGAGGCGCCGCCGGGCAGCTGGAAGCCCACCAGATCGGCCCCGAGCAGCCCTTCGACCAGCTCCTTGCGCCACGGCAGCCGCCAGAACAGCTCCGTGGGCGGGAACGGGATGTGCAGGAAGAAGCCGATCCGCAGGTCGGGCCTGAGCTTGCGCAACATGGCGGGCACGAGCTGGAGCTGGTAGTCCTGCACCCAGACGACCGCGCCCTCGTCGGCCGCTTCCGCGGCGGCCTCGGCGAAGCGCTGGTTGACGACCTGGTACGCCTCCCACATCGCCCGGTCGAAGACCGGCGGGGCCACCACGTCGTGGTAGAGCGGCCACAGGGTGGCGTTGGAGAAGCCCTCGTAGTAGAGCTCCACCTCGCGGGCCGACAGCGGGACGGGGATGAGGCTCATCCCGCCCTGCTCGAACGGCTCCAGCTTCTCGTCGGCCGCCCCGTGCCACCCGGCCCAGGCTCCGTGGCGGCGCTGCATCACCGGCGCTATCGCCGTGACGAGCCCGCCAGGACTCCTGCGCCACGAGGCCGTTCCGTCTGGCTCGACCGCCCGGTCCACCGGCAACCGGTTCGCGACGATCAGAAACGAGTTACGGCCAGTCACGCAGTCCTCCTATGGGGTCATCTATCAGGCGAGCCGCCGAGCGCACGACTCACAGCGGCCGCTATCGACTCCGGCCCCGCATGGGGGATGATCGCGGCGATGTGGGAATCGGGCCTGATGAGCCATGCCTCATCGGGCCCGGCGCCGAGCCTCTCAGCGAGCGAGCCAGTTCCATCCATCTCCGCGAGCCCGCGTACGGCGAGCGGCGCCGTAATGACCTTGCCCAGGACCTGCACAAACAAACGCGAATCGCACATATCACCCAGAAGCACAAGGAATCCATCACGCGTGAACTCCCGCAATCTGCCTCCGGGAAGCGGCGCGTCGGGCAGGATCACCCCGGGCGCGGGCACGCACAGCGCGCCCTTCGGCGGGCGGCCCAGGAAGGGGCGCGACGGCTCGGGGGTGGTGAGCGGCGAGTCCACGTACCAGAAGGGCTCGGCGAACCGCCCGGAGTCCACCTCCGCCACCCGCCCGCCCTCCAGCACGGCCCGCCGCCGCATGCGCTCCTCGACACTCGTGGGGACGAGGAAGCGCATGGTGGCGGCGGTGATCTCCAGGTTCTCCAGCGCCGCCGCGTGCCGCTCCACGTGGTACGACTCCAGCAGCTCCTCCCCCGCCCAGCCGTTGAGCACGAAGGCCAGCTTCCAGGCCGCGTTCTCGGCGTCGGGCACCCCGGAGTTGAGCCCCCGCGCGCCGAACGGGGCCACCAGGTGGGCGCAGTCGCCCGCCAGCAGGACCCGTCCGACGCGCATGCGGGAGGCGATGCGCGAGTGGAAGCGGTATGTGCTGTGCCAGAGAAGCTCATACGGCCGGTCCCCAATGATTTGCCGGATTTTCCGCGAAATATCGGCATCTGTTGGGATGAAGTCGGGCGCTATCTGCCAGTCGATCCGGTACGTACCGCCGGGGCAGGGATGGATGAGCACCTGACGGCCGGGGTTCCAGACGGGGTCGAAGTAAAAGCGGCGCTCGTCCTCCCAGCCGGGCAGGTCGGCCTTGATGTCGCAGATCAGGAACTGGTCCTCGAACGTCCCCCCGGAGAAGGCCACCCCCAGCGCGCCGCGCACCGCCTGGGCCCTGGCTCCCGCGCAGGCCAGCACGTAGGGCGCGCGCAGCAACCGCTGGCCGCAGTGCACGGTGACGCCGGAGGTGTCCTGGGTCAGCCCGGTGACCTCGTGGTCCCAGCGCACCTCGATGAGCGGCTGCCCGGCGACGGCCTCGTCGAGGATCTGCTCGGTACGGGTCTGCGAGATGTTCACGCACGCCGGCAGCGGCCCCTCGCGCTCGAAGGACCAGGAGAACAGCTCGCGGTCGCGGTAGTACGTGCGGGCGGTCGTCCAGGCCAGCCCCTCCTCGGCCACCTTCCCCGCCCCGGCGGCGGCCCAGATGTCGAGCACGTCGCGCTGCTGGCAGATCGACTTCGACCCGCCCCGCCCCCGGCCAGGCCGCTGGTCGAGCACCAGCACCTGGATTCCCCAGCGGGCCAGCAACAGCGCGGCGCTCTGCCCGACCGGGCCCGCGCCGATCACGATGACCTGCGCGCTCACGACTGCAACTCCTCCCAGACCTGCCGGTCGCGCTCGGCCGTCCAGACGCGCGGCCGTTCGACGCCGTGCAACTCGTCCCAGAGCCGGGAGACGTTGAACGGCAGGCAGTGCTCGAAGATCGGCCAGGAGCCGTAGCGGGGCTCCAGGACCCGGTGCGTACGCTCGAACGCCTCCTTCACCGACCCCGCCGCGCCCACCTCACGCAGCATGACCGTCAGGAAGTCGCGCGTCTGCCCGATGGCCGCCGCCACGCCCTCCTTGCCTCTGGCCACCGCGCCCCTGCCGCCGACCAGCGTCTCCGCCCCGAACGACGCCACCCGGTCGAGTGTCCCCGAGGCCCAGTCGCGGTGGAAGGCGTCGCCGGTGTAGAGGGCGGCCTGCGACTCGACCAGGTCGCCGGCGAACATGATCCGCTGGTCCGGCAGCCAGGCGACCAGGTCGCCCTCGGTGTGGCCGCGCCCGCAGTAGTGCAACTCCAGGTCGCCGCGCCCGCCGCCCAGGTCGATGGTGAACCGCTCGCTGAACGTCGCCGTCGGCAAGGTCAGGCCGGGGATGGAGGCGGGTTCCATGAACAGGCGGGGCATCCTGGCGTATTCGCTGGCCCAGTCCTGCTCGCCGCGCTCGGAGATCAGCTCCCTGGTCTTCTCGTGGGTGACGATCACCTCCGCGCCGAACGCCGAGGCGCCCAGCACCCTGACCGCGTGGTAGTGCGACAACACGAGGTATCTGATCGGCTTGTCGGTGTGCTCGCGCAGCCTGGTCAGCCACTCGCGGGCGGCCACGGGCGTGGCCAGCGCCTCGAAGCAGACGAGGAAGTCATCGCCCTCGACCGCGCCCACGTTGGGGTCGCCCTCGGCCGTGAGCGCGTACACACCCTCCGCCAGCACCTCCAGTGACTGCCGTTTCTCGCCCAGATCCGCCGACGAGGCGAACGGCTTGGCCATCGTTCCTCCTCCGGTGCACCCTCTTGACAGGGAAGTCCAGACGATGGTTTGTTTACCGAACATTCGGTCAGTTGACAAGGGAGACTTGCGTTGGAGAGCGCACGTCGCATGATGGACGCCGACATCGCCTCCGCGGCCCTGGGCATCGAGCTGACGGAGCTGGGCGAGGGCCGGGCCGCGTGCCGGATGGCAGTGACCGATCAGATGATCAACGGTCATGGGCTGTGCCACGGCGGATACGTGTTCTTGCTGGCCGACACGGCGTTCGCGTGCGCGTGCAACACCTACGGCCCGGTCACGGTCGCCGCGGGCGCGGAGATCACGTTCGTCTCCTCGGCCCGCGCGGGCGACGTGCTGGTGGCCGAGGCGGCCGAGCGCACCCGATTCGGCCGCAGCGGCATCTACGACATCACCGTGCGAGGGCCAAGTGGTCAGGTGGTCGCGGAGTTCCGCGGCCGGAGCCGGGAGTTGAAGTGAGATTAGGAGATCCCCCCGCACCCCACGAACTCGACCCGATCGAGCGGGTGTCGCGCGACGAGCTCATGGCGCTGCAGTTGGAGCGCCTCCAGGGAACCCTCAGCCACGCCTACCAGAACGTCCCGATTTATCGGGATAAATTTGACCAGGTCGGCGTGCATCCGAGCGACTGCAAGGAACTCGGGGACCTGGCGAAATTCCCCTTCACCACCAAGCAGGACCTGCGCGACAGCTACCCGTTCGGCATGTTCGCCGTACCGCGCGAGCGGGTCGCCAGGATCCACGCCTCCAGCGGCACCACGGGCCGGCCGACCGTCGTCGGCTACACCAGGAACGACATCGACGTCTGGGCCGAGGTCATGGCCCGCTCGATCCGCGCCTCGGGCGGGCGGCCTGGCGACATCGTGCACGTGGCCTACGGCTACGGGCTGTTCACCGGCGGCCTGGGCGCGCACTACGGGGCCGAGCGGCTGGGCTGCACGGTCGTGCCGATGTCGGGTGGCATGACGCCCAGGCAGGTCCGGCTGATCGAGGACTTCCGGCCGGACATCGTCATGGTGACGCCGTCGTACATGCTGGCCCTGCTGGACGAGTTCGCCGCGCAGGGCCTGGACCCGCGCGCGTCGTCCCTGCGCGTCGGGATCTTCGGCGCCGAGCCGTGGACCGAGAGGATGCGCACGGAGATCGAGGACAGCTTCGACCTGCACGCCGTGGACATCTACGGCCTGTCGGAGGTGATGGGCCCCGGCGTGGCGAACGAGTGCGTCGAGACCAAGGACGGGCTGCACATCTGGGAGGACCACTTCTACCCGGAGACCGTCGATCCCTTCACCGGTGAGCCGGCCCCGGCGGGAGAGCTGGTCTTCACCAGCCTCACCAAGGAGGCCATGCCGGTCATCCGCTACCGCACCCGCGACCTGACCCGGCTGCTGCCCGGCACCGCGAGGCCGGCGTTCCGGCGCATGGAGAAAGTGACCGGGCGGACCGACGACATGATCATCCTGCGCGGGGTGAACGTGTTCCCGACCCAGATCGAGGAGATCGTCCTGGGCGTCGAGGGCCTGTCACCACACTTCCAGCTCCACCTCACACGGCCGGAGAGGCTCGATGTGATGACCGTCATGGTTGAGGCCCGCCCTGGCTCCGGCGGGCGCTCAGAGGCCGGTCAGACGCTGCGCAGGGCGGTAAAGGACATCGTCGGGGTGAGCGTGGAGGTCGAGGTGGTGGACCCGGAGACGCTGGAGCGGTCGGTCGGCAAACTCAAACGGGTCATCGACAAGCGGGAAAATTAGGCATATGTCCGGTCCGACTCCCACCCGTCAGCGCAGGCGCGGTCACGACCCCGAGTCCGTGTTGTCGATCGCCGTGGGTGTGTTCAACGAGCGCGGCTACGACGGCACCAGCATGGAGGACCTCGCCAGGGCGCTCGGCGTCACGAAGTCGGCCATCTACTACCACGTGCCGGGCAAGGAGCAACTCCTTGCCCGCGCGCTGGACCGGGCGCTGGACGGGCTGTTCGCGATGGTGGCCGACGAACGCGCCGCCTCGGGGGCGGCCATCGAGCGGCTGGAGTGGGTGGTCAGGCAGAGCGTGCGCATGCTCGTGGAGCGCCTGCCGTACGTGACGCTGCTGCTGCGCGTACGCGGCAACAGCCGCACGGAGCAGGCGGCGCTGGAGCGGCGGCGGGAGTTCGACCGGTTCATCAGCCACCTGGTCAAGGAGGCGGCGGCGGAGGGCGGCATCCGCGCCGACGTGGAGCCCCTGCTGGTGACCCGGCTGCTGTTCGGCGCCGTCAACTCCATCACCGAGTGGTACCAGCCCGCGCGCGGCGACTCGGCCGACGACCTGGCGGACGCGCTGCTCAAGATGACCTTCGACGGCCTGCGCTCCGACGCGGCCTAGCGGGACCTCAGGGGTCGAGTTCGTCGCGCGAGGAGGAGCCGACGGCCCCGGGTTCAGTGCCCTGGGGCAGGGGGCGCTTGCCGCGCAGATCGTTGCGAATGGCCTGGCCCAGTTTCTTCGTGGCCATGCGGTTCAGCGCGCCACCGGCGACGGCGCCGGTGAAGAAGGGCCCGAACGTGGTCAGATGGCGTCCCAGCGTACGCATGAGACGGTTGCGCAGTGCCGTCTTGGTGGCCGCCCCGAGCGCCAGAGAGACGGAGGCGGGGGCGAGCGGGTCGATGCCGCGCTGTTTGGCCCAGGCGGCCGTGAAGGCGACCGCGCGTTGGGTTCCCGTGCCCTGGACGCGTACGCCATAGACCTCGTGCAGTTCGGCCAGGAGCTTGACCTCGATGGCGGCGACGACGATGGTCTCGGCGACGAGCTGAGCGGGGGCGGAGAGCAGGAGGGGTGGCGCGGCGAACTCGGCCGCGGCCAGTGCTCCGCCGATGGCGCCGACCGTCATCGTGGCTTTCTGGGCGGTGCGCACCAGATCGTCGGCGAGCTCCTCGCCGGTCAGGCCATGATGATGCTCGGCAAGGGTGTGCAGATCCCGGATGGGAATGCGCGGCGCGATGTTGAGGAAGACGTCCGCCAGCCAGCGCCCCCGGCCCGCGCCGGTGGCCCGCGCCTTCTTGGCCCCCGCGGACAGCGCTTGGGCTAGTCGGCCGAGCAGCCTGCGCCGCTCGGCCGGCTCCAGCTCACCCGGCCTGGTGAGCTTGCCTATGAGCTCGCCGACCTCGCGATCGGGATCGGCGATCTCACTGCCTGGTCGATGGTCTTTCTCGGGTACGGCCACGCGATGCCTCCATGTCTCTTGGTCGCGAGCGCTCAGGGTGTCGGTGGTCTCCCTCCTATCCCTGAACTCGTTCGCCCCAGAAATTAGGCGGCGCACTCCCGGCAGACCTGCTTGCCGTTCCTCTCGGAGGCGAGCTGGCTGCGGTGATGCACCAGGAAGCAGCGTGAGCAGGTGAACTCGTCGGCCTGACGGGGGATCACCCGCAGGGACAGCTCCTCGTTGGACAGGTCAGCACCAGGAAGCTCCAGCGACTCGGCCAGATCGGTCTCGTCGATGTCGATGCTGCCTGACGACTTGTCCGTGCGCCGCGCCTGGAGTTCCTGGAGGCTGTCCTCCCCCAGGTCGTCATCTGTCTTACGCGGGCTGTCGTAGTCGGTAGCCATTGTGCTTACTCCATCCCCCTCATCTATATGTCTTCGCGCTCATCGCGCGTCTTCTAACGTCCGGGAAGCCCATCTTGTGCCCGTTCCGTCGGGGAGATTTCCCATCGGTACCCCGCGGAAACGGACAACGAACCTCCCAACACGTCAGGGCCTGCTGCCGAAGGCAATGGTTAGCCAAATATGGCGAAACCCACAGCCTTGGCGTCATGCACCACCGTGTTCGACGGCACATCCAACCACATGTGCGGCGTGAATGAGACGCCCCCCGGGGCTCAACACGCGCCTCAACACGCGGACGGACGCACCGGACCGACATGTTCGTCAGCGGTTCGGGAGCCGAATGGTCACGACAAGTCCTCCACCATCGCGCGGCACGGCGGCCACATTCCCGCCGTGCGCCTGGACCACCGCACGGACGATGGACAGCCCGAGCCCCGCTCCCTTGGCCGATTCCACGCGGTCCGCATGGAGCCTCCTGAACGGCTCGAACAGGCTGTTCACCTCGTACGCCGGGACGTGCTGCCCCGTGTTGGCCACCTGAACAACCAAGCCACCGTCCGCCATTCCCGTCCGGATCCATACTTTTCCGTTTTCGGGAATGTTGTACTTCACAGCGTTCTCGAGCAGGTTGCTCACCGAGCGCTCCAGGAGCACCGGGTCGCCCACGGTAGGCGCGCTGACCAGTTCGGTCGTCACGGTTACCCCGTGCTCCTCGGCGAAGGGCGCGAGCTGTTCCACGGCGGTCCTGGCGACGTCCTGAACGTCGAGCGGTTTGCGCACCGCGAGTTCGCGTTCACTCCTGGCGAGCAACAGCAGCCCCTCAATGAGCTTCTCGTTACGCGCGTTGACCTCGAGGAGGGTACGGCCGAGCGCTTTGAGGTCCTGCGACGCCTCCGGATCCGACAGGGCGATCTCCAGGACGGTCCTGTTGATGGTCAGAGGCGTGCGCAATTCGTGAGAGGCGTTGGCCACGAATCGTCGCTGGGTGTCGAAGGCGACATTGAGCCTGGTGAGCATGGCGTCGAAGGTGTCGGCCAGCTCTTTCAGCTCGTCGTTGGGGCCCTCCAGGGCGATGCGCTGGTGGGCGAGCGTGCTCTCCGACAACTTGCGCGCGGTTCCGGTCATCTGCGCGACGGGCTTGAGCGCCCGGTCGGCCACGAAGTAGCCGATGATCAGCGCCAGGATCCCCACGCCCGCCAGGGCCATGAACGCGCTGCTGAGCAGCGCGTCCTGTGCCGCCGCCGCGGCCGCCTCCCGGTTGGCGTTCCAGATGATCTGGTTCCGCGGGGTGTTCAGGGCAGGTTCGAGATCCGGCCAGGAGGTGACCACGGCCCGGCCCACGATCGCGTACACCGAGAAGAGCAGCACGGCGGAGGCCGCGAACACCAGCGTGCCGTAGGTGATCGTCAGTCTCCACCGGATGCTGACCTTTCCAGGTAGCTCCTTCACACGTTCCATAGTGGAGCGCTGGGCGGGCTGCTGCGCGGGCGGAGGCGGGCCGTCCCAAGCAGGGGGCCCGACCGGAGGTGGCGGCTCCTGCACGCGTGTCGTCTTCCTCACCGAATGCGGGCTGATCATCGGATGCGTCGGTCCTGCCTCACGCTCCGGCCGTTCACTCACAATTTGTACCCAACTCCAGGCACAGTCTCGATCACCTGAGGCTCGCCCAGCTTCTTCCGCAGCGTCATCATGGTCACGCGGACCACGTTCGTGAAGGGATCGATGTTCTCGTCCCAGGCCTTGTCCAGCAGGTCCTCCTGGCTGACCACGGCGCCTTCCGCCCGCATCAGCTCCTCGAGGACCGCGAACTCCTTCTTGGTCAGCACGACCTCCCTGCCGTCGCGCTCCACCAGCCGCTTGCCCGGGTCGAGCCGGATCCCGGCCCGCTCCAGGACGGGCGGCAGGGCGGGGGCGGAGCGGCGGCCGAGGGCGCGGACCCTGGCGACCAGCTCGATGAACACGAACGGCTTGGCGAGGTAGTCGTCGGCGCCCAGGCCGAGTCCCTCAACCTTGTCGTCCACGTCGCCGGACGCGGTCAGCATCAGGATCCGCGAGGCCGTGCGCCCCTCCACCAGCCGCCGGCACACCTCGTCGCCGTGCACCACCGGCAGGTCACGGTCGAGCACGATCACGTCGTAGTCGATGTAGGAGGTGCGCTCAAGAGCGCCCCCGCCGTCGTACGCGACATCGACCGCCATGGCCTCGCGCCGAAGGCCGGTCGCGATCGCGTCAGCGAGCACCCGCTCATCCTCTACCACCAGCACGCGCACGCCTGGTACACCTCTCTTCGATTCTGGTCACTCATTCTGCCCACAACCTCGATAAGCGCACGGTAAGGCACGTTCAGGCGTCCGTGACCCCCTTGGATCCCCATCGTGAGGCAGGGCGCGGAGAAATTCATGTTTCGGAGGGCGACTAGCCGGGGTATGCCTGCGGAACACCCATTGCCCGGACTTCATCCGGCGATGGGGAAACTTCGCCCTCCGTACGGATCGAACCCCCAGAGAGTAGGTGAGATGGGCGAGTTCACGACCACGATCGAACACCGCCTCGACCAGGCTTACAAGGGCCTTCGGGAAGCTCGCAGCGCCGGCGACGACTACCTCGCCGACACACTCACCGCCGAGATCGAGGACCTGCGCAGGCTGGCCGACGATCACGGCATCCCGTTGCCCCGCTAGCCCATCGCGAAACGGCCGGAGCCTCACGGGCTC
>NZ_JBHSPA010000045.1:0-38094 GCF_042656245.1 Nonomuraea insulae | reverse complement strand
ACGGGCTCCGGCCGTTTCCCACCATCGCGATGCCTTCGACGTGTCAGGTGTCGCGTTCGGGGTTCAGAGAGGCCAGCAGGTCGTGCAGGTCCTCGAACAGCCCGGGTGCCGCGCAGAGCGCGAAGTACGGGCTGACCGGCCGGCCGTGCAGGCCGCCCAGACGGGCGCCCGATTCGGTGGCCACCAGGCCGGCGGCCGCGAAGTCCCAGTGGTTGACCCCGCGCTCGTAGTACGCGTCCAGCCGCCCGGCCGCCAGCGAGCAGATGTCGATGGCGCACGAGCCCCCGCGCCGGATGTCGCGCACGCGGGGCAGCACCTGCGCCACGACCTCGCCCTGGACCGCCCGGCGGACCTTGGAGTAGCCGAAGCCGGTCGCGACCAGCGCCTGGGCCAAGGGGACGCCGGTGTTGCAGCGCAGCCGTTCCGCCCCGAGCCAGGCGCCGTCGCCCAGCGAGGCGGTGAACACCTCGCCGCGCGCGGGCACGTTCACGACCCCGGCCACGACCTGGCCGGAGACCTCGACGGCGATCGAGACGGCCCAGTCCGGCAGGCCGTACAGGAAGTTGACGGTGCCGTCGATCGGGTCGACGATCCAGCGCACGTCGGACTCGCCGGGCTCCTCTCCCCCTTCCTCACCGAGGATGCGGTCGGAGGGCCTGGCGGCCAGGACGCGCTCGCGGATGAGCTCCTCCGAGGCCTTGTCCAGGATGGTGACCACGTCGGTGGGGCTGGACTTGGTCTCGACCTCGCCGGACATCGTGGGCCGCTTGGCCAGCAACATGTCGCCGGCCTCGCGGGCGATGTCCTCGGCGAGCTTCAGGAAGTCGGTCATCAGGCAACCGAGTCCGGGCGCTTCCACTCCTCGCCGAGCACGTGCTGGCCGAGGAAGGCGAGGACCGTCTCGTACCAGGCGATGACGTTGCCCGGCTTGAGGATCCAGTGGTTCTCGTCGGGGAAGTACAGGAACTTCGACTCCACCTCGGTGCGGCGCAGGTCCCACCACAGCCGCAGCGCCTCGCCGATCGGCACCCGGTAGTCCTTGTCGCCGTGGATGACGAGCATCGGGGTGGTGATCTTGTCGAGGGAGTGGTGCGGGGACAGGAGCTGGTAGCGCTCCGAGCCGGGCTCGCCGAACTCGCGCTGCCAGTACATGGAGGCGTCGGTGGTGCCGGCGAACTGGTCGAGGTTCCAGAGCGAGGCGTGGGTGACGATGGCCTGGTAGCGGTCGGTGTGGCCGGCGAGCCAGTTGGCCATGTAGCCGCCGTACGAGCCGCCCATGGCGGCCGCGCGCCCGCTGTCGATGTCGTCCCTGGCCAGGGCGGCGTCCACGATCACGTCGAGGTCGGCCTGGGTGCGCGGGCCCCAGTCGCCCCAGCCGCGGTCGATCATGTCCTGGCCGTAGCCGGTGGACATGCAGGGGTCCGGCATGAGCACGGCGTAGCCCTTCTGGGCCAGGATCCAGGACTGCCAGCGCCACTGCCAGTCGTTCCAGGAACCGAGCGGGCCGCCGTGGATGAACAGCACGAACGGCGCGGGCGACTCGGCGGAGGCGCCCTCGGGCAGGGCGAGCCAGCCGCGGATGGTGGCGCCGTCGTCGGCGGTGGCGGAGATCTCGGTCAGCGTGCCGGGCACCTCGGGGCGCGGCGCGGGCGAAAGCAGGTCGACGGCCTCGCCGGTGACGGCGTCGATCCTGGCCGGGGCGGGGGCGAGGTTGACGGCGCTGCGCAGGGCGTACACGAAACGGCCGTCGGGGGACGCGTTGAGCCCGAGGTGGGAGGCGTCGTCCTGGGTGAGCCTCGCGGCCTCGCCGTCCAGCGGGACGCGGAAGATCGGGCGGCGGCCCCGGAAGTCGGCGGCGAGGTAGACGGCCGAGGAGTCGGGCGCCCACTCGACGTCCATGGGGAACAGGTCGGGCGCGTACGCGCGGCCCTGCCCGGTGGCCAGGTCGGCGATCCACAACTCGCTGCGCGCCGAGACCTCCAGCCCGGTGAGGCGGTCGCGGGAGCAGGCGATCCTGGTGCCGTCAGGCGAGACGGCCAGCGGGCCGCCGAAGTCGTAGGCCTCGTCGCTGAGCAGCACGCGCCGCTCGCCCGTGGCCACGTCGATGGCCACCAGGGCGGTACGCGACTCGCCCTTCGGCAGGTAGACGCGCCAGGAGGCGATCACGGTCGCGCCGTCGGGCGTCAGCTCGAACCCGCCGTCGCGCAGCGCCTCGCCGGCGTCGGGGGTCAGGTCGCGTACGTCCTCAAGACGGTCGTCGCCGAGCCTGGCCGCGAACAGCCTGGGCCTGCCGGGGCCGAGGTCGTGGTCCCAGTAGCGCACGGGGTAGCTCTCGTGCAGGACGGCGCTGATCCCGGCCTCCTTGCGGGCCTTGCGCCGCTCCTCCTCCGCCGCCTCCTCACCGTCGAGCACGTCGGCGGCGAACACCACCACGTCCCCGGCCGTGCGCACGGCGCCGATGCCGCCTGGACGCGTCGCCACCTGGCGCGCCTCGCCGCCCGCGCGGGGCAGCAGCCACAGCGCCGGCACCTCCTCGCCCGCGTCCTTGACGGTGGGGTCGGGGCGGGCGGAGGTGAACAGCACGTCGCCCGCGGCGGTGAAGACCGCGGCGGACTCACCCTTGGTGGAGCGCGTCAGCCGGTACGGCTCACCGTCCACGGGGATGGCCCAGAGCGCGGTGCCGAACGACTTGCCGTCGGGATTGAGGGATTGGATGGTGGAGATCAGCCTGGAGCCGTCGGGTGAGAGCCGCAGCGAGAGAACCCGAGGGATAGCCACATAGTCACGTATGTCGTTGAATGCGCTCACTCGATCGAACCTACCTCGCGGCGGGGACCAGGGGTACGGCCACATAGGGTTGTCACGTGGGAATTTACGACGCCTTGCTGGTTCTGTCGTTCGGCGGCCCGGAGGGGCCCGACGACGTGCTGCCGTTCCTGGAGAACGTCGTGCGCGGCCGGGGCGTGCCGCGCGAGCGCCTGCTCGAAGTGGCCGAGCACTACCAGGGCTTCGGCGGGGTCAGCCCCATCAACCAGCAGAACCGCGACCTGGTGGAGGCGTTGCGCCCGGTCGCGGGGGTGCCCATCTACTGGGGCAACCGCAACTGGCACCCGTTCGGCGAGGACACCGTGCGCCGGATGAAGGCCGACGGGATCGCGAAGGCGGCCGTGTTCGCCACGTCGGCGTTCGCGGGCTATTCGAGCTGCCGCCAGTACTACGAGGACATCGGCAGGATCTCCGTCGAGAGCGGCCCCGAGCTGGTCAAGATGCGCCACTACGGCGAGCATCCCGGCTTCGTGGCGGCGATGGCCGACCACACCCGGCAGGCGCTGGAGCGGCTCGGCCGCGACGACGCCCGGCTGGTGTTCACCGCCCACAGCATCCCGGTCTCCATGGCCGAAACGGCCGGGCCGTCCGGCGGGCTCTACGAGGCGCAGTTGCGCAGGAGCGCGGAGCTGGTCAGCCAGGCGCTCGGCCGCACCGAGCCGTGGGACCTGGTGTGGCAGTCGCGCAGCGGGCCGCCGCAGGTGCCGTGGCTGGAGCCGGACGTCTGCGACTTCCTGCGCAAGACCGACGCGCGTTCCGTCGTGCTGGTGCCGATCGGGTTCGTCTCCGACCACATGGAGGTCGTGTACGACCTCGACACCGAGGCCAAGGCCGTGGCGGCGGAGCTGGGCCTGCCCATGGAGCGGGCGGCGACGGCGGGCACGCATCCGCGGTTCGTGCGGATGGTGCGCGAGCTGATGGACGAGCCGGAGCCGCAGCCGTGCGCGCTCACCTGCTGCCCGCCCCCGCGCAGGCGGCCCGCTCAGGTGTAGGCGCGGGCGTACGCCTCGGCGATCGACATGACCTTGTTCACGTAGTCCCACGAGTGGTTGTAGAACCAGATCGCCTTACGCAACCGCTCGCCGCCCTGCCCGGCCTTGTTGGCGCACAGGTAGCCGGCGGCGCCGGGCACGGCGTCGTACGGGCTCCAGATGTCCTTCTTGCCGTCCCCGTCGCCGTCCACGCCGTAGTGCTTCCAGGTGGCGGGCATGAACTGCATGGGCCCGAGCGCGCCCGCGCTGGAGGGCCCGTTGTTCTGCCCGTGCCCGCTCTCCACCTGCCCGATCGCGGCCAGCACCGTCCAGGACAGCCCGGGGCAGCGGGTGGCGGAGGCCTTGTAGAGCTCCAGGTAGCTGCCGGGGCGGCCGACGGTGACCTGCTGGGGCTGCTCCTGGGCGGGTTGCTGCTGCTTGGCGGTGACGCGGGCCGCCGAGTCGAGCACGACGACCTGGGCGCCCTTGCCGAGCAGCTTGCGTACGCCGGCATCGCTGATCTTGCCCTCCTTGCCGTGCAGCAGCACCGCGACCCCCTGCGCGAACCCGAGCGAGCGGCCCAGGTCGGCGCTGACCAGCCCGTCCACGCCCTGCAGCCCGAGCGAGGCCGAGGCGGCCAGGCGGAGGCGGGGGCCGCCGTCCACCTGGTACACCGCGCCCAGGATCATCCCGAACTTGCCCATCGCGCCCGCGTCGGCGACCAGCTCGCCCTTGGCCAGCGCGCTCCACACGGCCGGCTGGTCGGCGACGGGCTGCGGCGTCCAGGAGCGGAAGTCCGAGGGGTCGACGGCCAGCAGGTTCAGCCCGGTGCCTGCCACCTTGACCGCGCCCGCGTCCACCACGGTCACCTTCTGCACGTGCGCCAGCTCTCCCAGGCGGAACCTGGTCTGCTTCGGCACGGTGCTCGCGGCGATGGCCAGCACGCGCGGCGGGGTCGCGGTGATGCCCGCGCCGCCCTTGCCGAAGTCCTTGACCGGCTCGGCCGTGGGCACGATCTGGTCGAGGCGCGGTGCGGCCGACTCCTGCGGACGAGGTGTTCGGCGCACGGGCTGCTGCGTGGTCGTGGCCACGTCCTCGCCCATCAGCACGACGACTCCGCCGGCCGCCGCCGTGACCGCGAGCACCGCGGTGACCATGAGCATGACCGAACGAAGGGTGGGAAGACCGGACACTCGGGACACGTTAACTCACGCCGGCGATAAAGCACTTGCCATCCGGACATACGGTGCGCCAAGGTTGGCTGCTCACGTAAGGGGGAAACAGGGTGGTCGGGCCTTACCGGGGGTTGTTCGACAGGCCTGGCGTCAAAGCGTTCGTGCTGGCCGGTCTCATCGGCCGGATGCCGATGTCCATGCTCGGCATCGGCGTCATCCTGCTGATCTCCACCCTCACCGAGAACTACGCCACCGCCGGCGCGGTCGCGGCCACCTCCAACGTCGCCTTCGCCATAGCCGCGCCCATGTCGGGACGGCTCGCCGACAGGTTCGGGCAGGGACGGGTGATCGCGCCGTTCGCCGTCGTCAACGCGCTCGCGCTGGCCGCCCTCATGCTCCTCGCCGGGTCGGGCCTGCCCCAATGGACGTTGTACGCCTCCGGCCTCGTCGTCGGCGCCACCTCGTTGTCGATCGGCTCGATGGTGCGCGCCCGCTGGTCGGTCATCTACGGCGGCTCAGGACGGCTGCACACGGCCTTCGCGTTCGAGTCCGTGGCCGACGAGGTCGTCTTCGTCACCGGTCCCGCGCTGGTCACGGTGCTCGCCACGGCCGTGAACCCGTACGCCGGCCTGATCGTGGCCCTGGTCTGCATGTTGCTCGGCTGCCTGGCGCTGGCCTCGCAGCGGGACACCCAGCCGCCCGTGCAGGCGATCAGGTCGGCGTCGGGCTCGCCCATCCTGATCCCCGGCATCGCGCTGCTGTCCTGCGTCTGCCTCGCGATGGGCGCGATCTTCGGCTCGGTCGACCTGATCACGGTCGCCTTCGCCGACGAGCACGGGGCGAAGGGGGCCGCGGGGTTCCTGCTGGCCTCGTTCGCGGGCGGGTCGATGGTGTCGGGGCTCTGGTTCGGCTCCCGCGACTGGCGGATCCCGTTGCGCACACGGTTCGTGCGCGCGCTGGGGCTGTTCGTGGTGGGGCTGGTGCCGATCATGTTCATCGGCAGCCCGTGGATCATGGCGGGGGCGTTGTTCCTGGCCGGCTTCGCGATCTCGCCGATGCTCATCACGAGCTTCTCGCTCACCGAGCGGCTGGTGCCGCCGTCCCTGCTCACCGAGGGTATGGCGTGGATCTCGACCGCGATCGGGTTCGGGGTGGCGATCGGCTCGTGGGCGGGCGGGGCGCTCACGGAGGCGTACGGGGCCTCCAGCGCGTACGGTTTCTCCGTCGGCGCAGCGGTTCTGGCGGTCGCGGTGGGAATTGGAGGTTCGGGTTTGCTGAGACTTCCCGAGGCTCCTTCACCCTCGCAGAGTTGATCCGCTACGGTCGGGAGATCCCTCGCAACACCCATCACACTGGAAGCACTAGTTATGTCCCGACAAATCAGTTCACTTCTAGCTATCGCGGCTGTTTGCGTGACTCTTGCTCCGGCACCCGCATTCGCCGCTCAAACGACCAAGAAAGAACCCGTCGATTGCGAACAGGTCAAGTGCATCGCGCTGACCTTCGACGACGGGCCGGGCCAGTACGCGGGAACGCTGCTCGACACGCTCAAGAAGAACGGCGCGAAGGCGACCTTCTTCCTTGAGGGCCAGTACGTGAAGAGCCGCCCGGCCTTCGTCAAGCGCATGGCCGCCGAGGGCCACGAGCTCGGCAACCACAGCTACAGCCACCCCGACTTCACCAAGAGCGACGCCGGGAAGATCAAGAGCGAGATCCAGAAGACCCAGGACGCGGTGAAGAAGGCGGCGGGCGTCGAGCCCAAGCTGCTTCGCCCACCGTACGGGCTGGCCGACGTGCAGGTCTCCGACATCGCCAGCGAGTTCGGCATGCCGATGATCCTGTGGACCGCCGGATCCGAGGACTGGAGCTCCAAGAACGTCCAGGCCATCCAGAAGCAGACCCTCGCGGTGGCCAAGCCCAACGGCATCATCCTCATGCACGACTGGGTGAAGCAGACCGTCGACGGCATGCCCGCGCTCATCAAGACCCTCAAGAACAAGGGCTACCACCTGGTGACGGTCTCCGACGTGGTCAAGAGCGAAGAGCTCGAGGCCGGCGACATCTTCCCCGTTCCCGCCGGCTGGGAGAATTGAGTATCGTCCCGGTCTGAACGGAACGATCCTCTGGAGGGTGCTCGTGACCTTCGTGAACTGGGCGCGCAACCAGTCGGGCACCCCCGCCGAGGTGCGCATCCCGGCCTCGGCCGAGGACGTCGTACGCGCCGTGCGTGACGCCGCCGCCTCCGGGCGGCGGGTCCGCATGGTCGGCACGGGCCACTCCTTCACCGGCGTGGCCCTGACCGACGGCATCATGTTGCGCCCCGGTGCGCTGACCGGCGTCAGGTCCTGCGCCGACGGACTCGTCACCGTCCAGGCGGGCACCCCCGTGCGGGTCCTGAACGAGCTGCTCGCCGAACGCGGCCTGGCCCTGGCGAACATGGGCGACATCACCGAGCAGACCGTCGCGGGCGCCATCCAGACCGGCACCCACGGCACGGGGCGCGACAGCGGCGGCCTCGCCGACCAGGTCGCCGAGCTGGAGCTGGTGCTCGCCGACGGCTCCGTGACCACCGCCTCGCCCGGCGAGGAGCTGTTCGACGCGGCCAGGGTGGGGCTGGGCGCGCTCGGGGTGCTGACGGCCGTGACGTTCCGGGTCGAGCCCGCGTTCCTGCTGCACAACCGGCGGCGCAAGCTGCCGCTCAGCGAGATCCTCGGCTCGCTCGACGAGCTGATCTCCGCCAACGAGCATCTCGACTTCTTCTGGCTGCCGCACACCGACACCTGCCTGGTCAAGACCAACAACCGCAGCCCCGGCCCGGCCCGGCCGCCGGGGGCGTTACGGCACTGGCTGGACAACGTGTTCCTGGAGAACACCGTCTTCGGCGCCGCCTGCGCGATCGGGGCCCGCCTTCCCTCGCTGATCCCGCGGATCAACGAGGTCAGCGCGGCGACGCTGGGGGACTCGGAGTCGGTGGACGTCTCGTACAAGGCGTTCACGGCGCGGCGGGACGTGCGTTTCCTGGAGATGGAGTACGCCATCCCGCGCGACCGCCTGGCCCAGGCGCTGCGCGAGACCAGGGACCTGATCGAGCGGATGGACTGGACGATCACCTTTCCCGTGGAGGTGCGGGTGACGCCGCCCAGCGACGCGTGGTTGTCCACGGCGCACGGGCGGCCGTCGGCGTACGTCGCCTGCCACGTCTACCGGCCGACGCCCAATCCCGCGTACTTCAAGGGCGTCGAGGACATCATGACCCGCCTCGACGGCCGTCCCCACTGGGGCAAGCTGCACACGCGCGACGCCGCGTACCTGGGCAAGGTCTATCCCCGCTTCGCCGACTTCCTGTCGCTGCGCGACCGCCTGGACCCCGGGCGCCTTTTCGCCAACCCCTACCTGGACACCGTGCTGGGCTAGCCGGGGGGCGTGAGCACCGGATCGTCCTGCTCGGCGGGCGGCGGCGCGCTGCTCGTCGGCGCCTCCTCGACCTCGTCGGGCTGGTCCTGGGTCGGCGGCGGGCTCGTGGTCTCCTCCGACGGCTCCACCGTGTCCGACCCCGTGGGCGTGGGCGTCGGCGTCGGCCGGGTGCTCGGCGTCCTGCTCGGCGTGGGTGTGGGCGTGGGGGTCGGGGTGACGGATTCGTGCGTGGGAGTCGGTGGCGGCTGGTACGCGGGCGGCGCCTCGGTCTCCGTCTCCTGCCGTACCGGCGTCTTGTCGTGCTCTACCTGGGCCCTGCTGGGAGTCTTGCCGGTGACCTGCTCGTGCACGGTCTCCTGGGCGACGGCCTGGTAGGCGAGGATGCTGCCCATGCTGACCGCGAACACGATCACCGCCGCCCCGGCCAGCTTCACCCACGGCAACCGGCGCGACTCCCGTACGGCCGTCATCACCAGCGTGGACC
This sequence comes from Nonomuraea insulae, assembly GCF_042656245.1. NCBI lineage: Bacteria > Bacillati > Actinomycetota > Actinomycetes > Streptosporangiales > Streptosporangiaceae > Nonomuraea > Nonomuraea insulae. Next base: position 29,224 of record NZ_JBHSPA010000045.1, on the reverse strand, counting down.
CGTCATCATCGGATTCCGGCCGGTCGGCGGACGTCTCCCGCCGCGACGTGAGCGTGTGCTGCTTGACCCGCTCCTCGGTCTGCTTGAGATAGTGCGTGTAGACGGCCGTGGCGATCGTGCTGGCGATGCTGACCACGGCCGCCCCGATCACCGTGCCCGCCACGCCGAGATACGACGCGGCCACGGCGGCGGTCACCGCGGACAGGGCGCTGCCGGCTATCTGCGGCATGCTCAGCTCGAACCTCCGCTGTTCGCCGCTCATGCCCCTTCTCAGTCCTCTCTGGCCATGCGTTCGGTAAAAAGCTGTCTCGTGAATAGACGCGAGTGCGTGTCCTGTTGTTCCTGTGACCTGCGTGACAGGCACCCTTGTAACTCGTGCCCCGACGACTCGGCCTGCCCTCCGTGTACCTCGCCGCGGCCGTGGCAACGGCCGCCACGACCGCCGTACCGCTCGCCATGACTCCCGCCTCAGGACTCGCCCTGCACCCCTCCCCGCTGGAACCCACCCGCCCCTACATCGTCACCGCTCGTGACCGGACGGCCGCCCGCGAGCTCGTCGGCGAGATGCGCTGGCGGGTACGGCGCTACTACACCTCGGCGCTGCCCGGATTCGCCACCTTCCTCACCGCCCCCGAACTGACCGAACTGCGCGGCGACCCGCGGGTGCGCACCATCGAGCCGGACCGCCAGATCCATCCCCTGGCGAGCAGCAGGCCGGCCCGCGCGTCGGACGTGCGGGCGAGCGGCTCGGGCGTCACCGTGTACGTGGTGGACAGCGGCATCGGGGCCGAGTTCGGCGGCCGGGCCTGGCGCGCGTTCGACGCCACCGGCGGCGCGGGGCGCGACTGCGGCGGTCACGGCACGCAGGTCGCCTCGCGTGCTCACGACGTGGCGCCCAAGGCCGGGATCGCCTCGGTACGGGTGCTCGGCTGCGCCGGCTCCGGCACCCTGGCCGACGTGCTGGCGGGGCTCGACTGGATCCGCAGACACGCCCGCGGCCCCTCCGTGGCCAACCTGTCGATCGACGGCTCCGGTTCCCCGGCGCTCGACCGGGCCACCCGGTCGCTGGTGCGTTCCGGCGTGTTCGTGGTCGGAGCCACCGATAACGGCACCTGTCAGGTCACTCAGGACGGCCGGGCGTATTCGCCGCACGCCCCCTATCTCGCCGGAGCCGCCGCCCGCCACCTGGAACTTCATCCCCACGCCGGCCCCGCCACACTCGCCACCTGGCTCGAGTGCACGGCGGCCCGCGGCGCGATTCGCCAGAACCCGTCGAGGCGATCTAACCTCCTCGTACGCGATGGCGGGCTCTAGAGGGATGGATTCCACAAATGTGACCGGCGTCACATCGCCCGTGGGCTATCCCAGGAAGGCGATGTTCGGACATGCCGGGTACGGTGCTGGCAGGCAACCGGAACACGCGAGAGACTCAAAGGTCCGGGGGAAGAATGGCGACGCTGACGAAGGGACTCGCATGCAGGAGCTCCGACTCGTCGCGGTGAGTGAGGACGGCACCTACCTCGTGCTGGCGACTGCTGGGCGAGGTACGCGCTTCACGCTTCCCGTGGACGACCGGCTCCGTGCTGCCGTCCGCGGCAACTTCTCCCGTCTCGGCCAGTACGAGATCGAAGTGGAGAGTCCGTTGCGCCCCAAGGAGATCCAGGCCCGCATCCGAGCTGGAGAGACGGCGGAAGAGATCGCCGCTACCGCCGGGATCCCGGTCGAGCGTGTCCGCTGGTTCGAGGGGCCGGTGCTGCAGGAGCGGGAGTACGTCGCCCAGCAGGCACAGCGCGTCGCCGTACGCATGCCCGGCGAATCGGCGCCGGGCCCCACTCTCGGTGACCTCGTCGCCGAGCGGCTGACCCGGCGTGGCGTGCCCACGGACGAGATCGACTGGGACTCCGCCAAGCGTGACGACGGCCTGTGGCGGGTCAAGCTCGGCTACGTCTGGAACGGTCACACGCGCCACGCCGAGTGGCTCTTCGACCCGCGCAAGCGGCACGTGACGCCCCACGACGACGAGGCCATGCGCCTGTCGGCGGCCGACTTCGACCCCGAGCCCGCCGTGGTGGAGGACACCACGGTGACGCCGTTCGCGCCGCGCGTGGCCAAGCTGCAGCCGGTGCCGCCGCTCACCTCCGACGCGATGCCGTTCCCGTCCGTGGTGCGGCGCGAGCCCGAGGAGCCCGCGGTCGGCTACAACCGGTCCTCGGAGACCTCCTACACCCGGGCCCCGGAGTCCTCGCCCCGCGAACCCGGCCACCGCCAGGATCCGCCTGCCAGAGAATCCGCTTTCCACCAGGACCCGGGCCGAGAATCCGGCCACCGCCCAGACTCCTCCGGCCACCGGCAGGACCCGGCGACCGGCCACCGGCAGGACCCGCTCAGGGATTCCGGCCACCGGCAGGACCCGCCCGCACGCGAGCCCCTCCGGCCCGATCCTCGCGACAGCGGCCATGCCCGTCCCGGCGACGCCTCCTCCCGCCGTGGCGGGTCTTCGCCGTGGCTGCCCGACTTCAGCTCCGGCCGTTCCGGCGAACGTGAGACCGAGTCCATCTACGCCCCGGCCACCCCGCCATCCACCCGTCCGGCCCCATCGGTCCAGGCGCCGCAGGAGCGCACCTCGGCCCAGGACCAGCCGTCCGCCCGGACGGACGCTTCCGCCGAGGCATTCTCCCCGGCCCAGCACCAGCCGATCCCCCGGCCGCAGGATTCACCCGCCGCCCCTCAGGGCCAGGCGACCTCTGCCGCCCAGGGCCACCAGGGGACCTCTGCCGCCCAGGGGACCTCTGCCGCCCAGAGCCAGGAACCACGCTCGGCCACCGTCCATGAGCCGACCCAGGAGCAGCGCTCCGCGCACGCTCAGCCGACCGCTGCCCAGGCCCCTCAGCCGACCGCCGCACCGGCTCAGTCCGCCGAGGCGCAGGCCCGGCCGACCGCCGCCCAGCCGACCGTCGCCCAGTCGCAGGACTCGGCCGCGGCGCAGGCTCAGCCGAATGCCATCCAGCCCGCCACGTCGCAGACCACCCAGGCTCCCCCGCAAACGGCTCAGCCTGTCACCACCCATTCGACCCAGGCGACCGAGCACGTCAGCCGGCCTGCCACGCAGACCGCCCAGCCGACCGAGCACATCAACCAGCCTGCCGCGCACACTGGCCAGTCCGCTGAGCAGACCAGCGAGCCCGCTGCGCAGCCTGTCCCCGCCGCACAGACCGTCCAGCCGACCGAGCACATCAACCAGCCTGCCGCACAGACCGCCCAGCCGACCGAGCACATCAACCAGCCTGCCGCGCACACTGGCCAGTCCGCTGAGCAGACCAGCGAGCCCGCTGCGCAGCCTGTCCCCGCCGCTCAGTCGGCTCCTGCCACGCAGTCTGCCCCAGTCGCGCAGTCGGCCCAATCCGAGGCGCAGTATGCCCAGCCCGCCGCGCAGGCCGCGTCTGCGGCTGCACCGGCCGCCGAGCTTGCTGACCTTTCGGGCAAGGTCGCTCCTGAGCAGGCCACCGCGTTGGAGGCGCCCGCCAAGGCCGAGGCCGCAGCCGAATCGGAGACGGCCGTCGTCGCCACCGAGTCGACTCCCGTGTCGCAGGTTGCCGCCCAGTCGGACACGTCCCCGGTCACCAACGTAAGCGCACAGGCGTCCACGGCGCCGGACGCCACCGCTGAGGCGGCCGTACAGGAGAGCGCCACCACGAAGCCGGCCGCTACCGTTCCTTCCTCCACGACGGAAGCGACCACCGCGTCGGACTCCTCGCCGGTCTCGACGGATGCCATCGGCGAAGCCCCCAAGCAGCCCGCAGCCGTCACCACAGAGCACAAGACGGACACCACCCCGTCCCAGCCGGAGGCGGCGCAGGCCGGAGCCCGGCCCGAGGCCGCGCAGGCCGGTGTCCAGCAGGAAGCCACCGCTTCAGCCCAGCAGGAGGCCACGCAGGCCGCTGCCGCGAAGGTCGAGAGGCCCGAGACTGAGGCCGTCGCCAAGCCTGAGCAGGCTGAGCGGGCCGAAAGGACCGAGCAGGCCGAAGCCGTCGAGAGCGGTACAACCGTCGCGGCCGAATCACCCACGTCTGAGCCCAAGCCATCCGCTCCAGAGCAGGCGTCCACTCCCGAGCAACCGTCCACTCCGGCACAGGCAACCGCTTCCGAGCAACCGTCCACTCCGGCGCAGGCAACCGCTTCCGAGCAACCGTCCGCTCCGGCGCAGGCGTCCGACCCCGCGCGGGCGACCACTCCGGCACAGGCGTCCGACCCTGCGCGGGCGACCACTTCCGAGCAGGCCACCGAACCTGCGAAGTCGGCTGCCCCCGAGGCTCAGCCCTCTCCCGTGACACAGACCGCTCCCGAGACGCAGACGGCTCCTGAGAAGCCCTCCGTTCCCGAGAGGTCGGCCACTCCTGAGAAGAAGGCGACGCGACCCGAGCCTGAGCAGCCCGTTCGGGAGACCAAGCCTCCGGCGCCGAAGCCGAAGCCGGCCCCCGCTGTTCCGGCGGCGCGGGCGGGCAAGGACGAGGGTGAGGAGGAGCCAGGCGTGCCGGTTCCGGCTCCGAAGCCCGGCGCCCGCCCGGCGCGCAAGGGTTCGAGGGGACGCCGGGCCTCCGTACCGACCTGGGACGAGATCATGTTCGGCGCCCGCCGCCAGGACTGACCACCGGCCCCAGGAACCCTGCCCACGCCCGCCGTCGAGACTGACCAAGGGCCACAGGTAGCCTGCCTACGCCCGCCATCGAGACTTGACCACGCTCGACGCGCAACTGCGCCAGCCGGTCGGCGAGGCGGGCCTCCATGTCGGGCCGCAGGAACCTGATCATGCCCCGCCATTGAGACTGACCACGTTGCAGGAAGCCTGCCCACGCCAGTTGCCAGGACTGACCCGCAGGTGCCAGGAAACCCTTCCCGGTCAAGCCCGCGTCGAAGTCCGCCGCCGACCGCGCCCGGGGTCAGGCGCATCCTTGGCTGCGTCCACGTCAGGATGCGCCCATGGCCACGCCCAGTCAGGCGCGTCTCAGGCTGCACCCACGTCAGGATGCGCCCATGTCAGGCGCGTCCCAGGCTGCGTCCGCGTCGGGATTCTGCGCAGACCACGCCCCATCAGGACCCATTCCCAACCACGGCCGCGCAAAGATCCGCTGCTGTGTCACATCCGCGTCAGGATTCTGTGCAGGCCACGCCCTATCAGGACCCGTCTAACCACGGCCGCGCAAGGATCCGCTGCTGTCACATCCGCGTCAGGTTTTCGGCTGCGGTCCCGGTCAGGTGTGGCCCCTGGCTGCGCGGACGTGTCAGGAGTCGGTGGGGTTCAGGAGTCGGTGGGGTTGAGGAAGGGTGCCAGCCACTCCGGCGTCACCTCGGCCGGGAAGTCCACCGCCTGCGCCTTCGACACGTCGATCGCCGAGTAGCCGCCCTTGCCGGCGCCGACGCCGGCGATCAGGGTGAGTACGCCGGCTCGGCGCTGGAACCATGTCTGTCGCAGCCGCCAGCCCACCACGGCCCGGCGTTCGACCACGGCCTGCGAGCGCCGTAGGGACCCCGACCGCACCGCCAGGCGGACGCCGTCGTAGCCGTGCCCCAGGGACGCGTACCGGTCGAGGCCCAGGGGCACGCCGACACCCGCCAGGAGCAGCGTGAGCACCAGGAGGATCCACCACAACATGGATCCGGTCAGCCAGACGGCCACGGCGCTCACCACGGCCAGCGCGAACCAGGGGAAGACGGCGCGGAACAGGCGGCGTTGGCGCGCCACGGGCGGGTGGCGCCGGAGCGCGGCCTGGTAGGGGCCGATCGCGTCGCGGGTCACCTGGAAGGCCACCTGGCGTGGTACGTCGGGCAGGAGCTGGCCCCGCGTCTCCGAATCGCCGAGCCCGGTCACGATGGCCCAGACGCGGGCGACCCTGGCCCACCGTTCTGCCAGCCCGTCCACGATCTCGTAGCCGCGTACCCGCTGCGACTCCAGCGACACGCTGCGCCGGTTGATCAGCCCGCGCTCCGCCACCAGGTAGCCGTCGCGGCGCTTGAGCTGGAAGTCCCAGTTGAAGATCGCGTACATCAGCCCGCCCGCGAACGGCATGGCCAGCACGAGCAGCACCGCCACCGCCAGCAGGAGGTAGGGGTGGCCCCAGAGCCACTCCCCCGCGCTCCAGGCGGTGTCCTGGCTGAAGCCCAGTTCGTCCCCCCACTGGAACGCCAGGCCCACCGCGCCGCCGACGAAGGCGAAGGGGGTGAGCAGGTACGCGCCCGACAGCGGCCCGTACAGCAGCCACCTGCGCGGCACGCCGATGATCGACCGTTCCTTCGGCCCAGAAGGGGTCGCCGCGTCGTGAACGTGCGTCTCCGGCTCGGCCGTGCGCCGCAGGAGCACCGCCTTGAGCCGTTCGGCCTCCACCCGCGTGATTCCGGCGAGCTTGGCCTCCTCCGCGTCGCCGCTCGCCCCGGTGTCGATCTTGAGTACGGTCAGGCCGAGCAGCCGGTGCATGGGCGGGGTGGACACGTCAACGCCGCGGATCCGCTCCAAGGGGATCGTACGGACGGAACGGCTGATCAGCGAACGTTTGGTCTCCAGGCGGTCGCCGATGATCTCGTAGGTGAAGGTGGCCCATCTGATGATCGCATACACCACGGCGGCGATGACGCCGGCGGCCGCGTAGCCGTACGACCTGGCCGAGAAACCGCCCACGAACAGGACGCCGACCAGGGGGAGGAGGAGGGAGGGCAACATGCGTACCGGATCGATGAGCAGCACCTTGGGACTGAGCCGCTGCGGCACCCGCACCTGCGGCGGCCCACCCTGAGGCCCCTGACCCGGCCCACCACCGGGTCCCGGATACGGCCCACCCCCACCAGGCCCACCCCCACCATGTCCCTGAAACGGCCCACCACCGGGTCCAGGTCCCTGACCCGGCCCACCGCCAGGTCCAGGTCCCGGATACGGCCCACCGCCAGGTCCTGGTCCTGGAAACGGCCCGCTCCCTGGAACTGGAGGTGACGAGGCAGGTCCTGGTGTATGCGGCGGTCCGGGCCACGGCGGCTGACCGGCGCCGGAAGGCGGAGGCATCGGTGGCCTGCCCTCCGGAGACGTGCCCTGTCCTGGAGGAGCGCTCTGGGGCGCGCCCTCGCCCGGAGGGATACTCCCGCCCGGAGAGGCGCTCCCGCTTGGAGGGGTGTTCCCGCCCGGAGAGGCGCTCCCGCTTGGAGGGGTGTTCCCGCCCGGAGAGGCGCTCCCGCTTGGAGGGGTGTTCCCGCCCGGAGAGGCGCTCGCGCCCAAGGGAGTGGTGCCGTCTGGACGAGTGGTCCCGTCCGAGGGGACGACTCCGTCCGGAGGAGCGGTGCCCTCCGCATGGCCGCTTCCGCCCGAAGAGGTGGTGCCGGCCGAAGAGGTAGTCCCGTCCGAGGGGACGACTCCGTCCGGAGGGGTGGTGCCCTCCGGATGGCCGCTTCCATCCGAAGAGGTGGTGCCAGCCGGAGTGGTGGTCTCGTCCGATGAAGCGGTGCCGTCCGGAGAGGTGGTTGCGTCTGGAGCGGCGGTTGCGTCTGGGGTGGCGGTTCCTTCTGGGGTGGCGGTTCCTTCTGGAGGGGTGTGTTTGGGGGTGGGTGTCGGGTCGTCTGGGCCGGGGGTGGTCATGTCGCGTCGTCTCTGAGTTTTTCCGCCCGGTGCGCCAGCTGCTCGGCCAGCCCCGCCGCCACCCGGTAGTCAAGGCCCTTGATCGTCGAGGATCCCGCGTGGGACGCCGTCCTGATCTCGAGTGTCGCCAGTCCGAGCAGGCGCTCGAACCACCCCTGCCCCTTGTCGACCGTCTGGATGCGGCTCACAGGCACGAACACCCACTCCCTGGTCAGGAACCCCGACCTGGCATAGACGACGTCTCCTGACAGCTCCCAGCGATGCACGGCGTACCGTACGAACGGCTCGGCCGCCAGGAACGGCAGCGTCAGCACCACGACGGCGGCGGGCAGCAACCACGGATCCTGGGCGAACCACCGCGGCACCCACGGCCAGTCGCTGCCCCCGAGCCACCGTGCCACCAGCAGCGAGCCGCCGAGGAAGAAGGCGAAGGCGATCAGCGACTCCAGCAACCACAGCCTTACCGCCTTCGGCGAGACGCGGTTCGCCGGATCGCGTAGAGGGCCTGATGACGTCACAAAGCCAGCTTAGGGCGCGATGCCCGAATGCGATCTGCCAGCGGGCCGGTAAAGATCCGCGGACCGGTCCGGCGTGTCTGCGGTCCTCCGGCTCGGGCCCGGTGCCATGCTCGGTGGCGGCCCGGCCGCAGGCTGTCGAGCTTGGCCACGTCGGCGGCGCCACGTACGTGCCACCCAGGCCCGGCCAGCGCGGGACCGCACCATTGCGCGAGCGCCTCACGCAACGTGGCAGCCGCCGTCCACGCACCGCCGGCGCTCCGAGCGCACCCACCCGTACGCGCCCGAGCGCCTCACGTGCCCAGTCGCCGTGGCCCGCGGGCGCGGTCCGGATTTCCGCCGTCCGCGGGCGCGGTCCGAATTTCCGCCGTACGCCGGCGGTCCCGAATTTCCGCCGTACGCCGTTACCGTGCGTCGCGATCTGGCGCACCTGGTTTTTGCCGACGGAGACCGACCGAAACCGATGTCCGTTTTGTCTGGACAGTCGGACGCCGCCCGCTCCCGCCCCCGCCACCGCGAAGCCGCAGGCCAGGAAAGCTTCCCCGGTACGGCCGGATCCGGCGCCGCGGCGGACCACCGAGCCTGTCCCTGTGTCCAACTTCACTACCCGATTGCCGTCATTCTGGCTGTTTTCGGATCCTTTACCGACCACCGACCATCGAGAAACGGTCTGCGCACCGCCGGGACCCGCGTAGCATCGTCCGGCATGGGGCTGTGTAACGCGGCATCTCGCATGCGACGCATCGCTGTCAGTGTGACGGTGGTGGCTGTCGCGTTCGGGTTGTCAGGTTGCGCGAGCTTCATAGGCAAGTCTCAGGCGAAGGACATCGCGGAGATCAACGTAGCGAGCCCCGAATTGCGCGAGGGCAAGCCGCTACCGAGCGAATACTCCTGCCGGGGCGATCAGGGCAGTCCGCCGCTGCGCTGGTCCAGCCAGCCGCTGTCCGAGGCCAAGTCGATCGCCATCGTGGTCGACAGCCACACATCGAACGAGTCGGCCGTGCACTGGGTGCTCTACAACATCCCGGCCACCACGACCGAGCTGGGTCCCAACGCCGCAGCCGATCCCCCCGAGGGGTCCGGGCAGGCGAAGGTGACCAGTGGGAAGGTGGGCTACGAGCCCCCCTGCCAGAACCGGGCCAGCTACCGGTTCACCGTCTACACGTTGAACGGCAAGGTCGATCTGCCGGGGAACCCCGAGCTCCCCGAGGTCCTCAAGAAGATCGCGGATAAGACCATCGCCCGCGGGCGGCTCACCGCGGTGAACATTGAGTGAGCCGCCGAACACGACATGTAGTGCTGGTGTACCAATTCTTCGCGTAGGGTGTGACAACCCTCATAGTGGTCCGACACAATCAGATCCAATTGTTAGGCACTGGTGATCAAAGGGGGCAGATCGCGTCGATGGCCGCGCGATCTCATCGGTGCCAGAGGGAGGCCATGGCTTTGAGGGTGGTGCAATGATCGCGGTCGTAGTGAGCTTGGTCGCCGTCGTGCTCCTCGTGCTCGTCGTCGTGGCACTGGGCATGCGATCGATGAGCCGCAGGGAGAGCTCGCTTCCTCCGGAACGGCTGAAGGAGATGGCCGAGAAGGAGGAGATGACGCATGCTCGTTCCACGGACGAGTTCGCGGCGCATGAACCGCGGATGAACAATTTCAGCCCCGACTTCAGTCCGATCTACGAAGCCAAGCCCAAACCGGTACGCACCGGTCAGCGTGGCAAGCGTGGCGTGGACGAGTGGGGCAACCCGAGCAACGATGAGGATGACGAGGAGTTCTGGGCCAACATCCGCAGCGATGCGGAAGAGGGCGGTTTCGGCGCGGGTGGCACCGTAGCGGCCAGGAAGGGCGCCTCCCGCCCGGTCGAGCGTGAGCGTCCGCCCGCCGAGCGCGAGCCCGAGCGCCCCGCTCCCGAACGTCAGGCCGAGCGTCCGTCCGAGCGCAAGGACCGGCCCACCAAGCGGTCCGACAAACGATCCGACCGCAAGCCCAAGCCGCAGCCGGTGACCGCCTCCGCCGACCCCAACGCGACCACCGTCCAGGCCCCCCTGCCGCAGCGCCAGCCCGCCTCCGCCGCCAATCTCGCCGACCTGGTCGAGCCGCAGAAGCGCGCCACTCCCTCGCAGGCCGAGATGGCCGACCAGCGCACCGTGACGTTCGCGGCGCCGACGGGCGACGTGATGAGCATCCTCGGCGTGGGCGCCCAGCAGGTGCCCGCCCCCACGCGCTCCGAGACGCGCCCGGCGTCCGTCTCGTCCAACAGCGCCTATCCGGCCAACGGCACGAGCAGGAACGGCAACGGCTCCTACAGCCCGGCCCCCGGCAGCGGCTCGTTCCCCGCCGCGAACGGCACCGGCTCGTTCCCCGCCTCCAACGGCACCGGCTCCTTCCCGGCCGTGAGCCCGACCTCCAGCGGCAGCTTCCCCGCCGCCCCTCCCGCCGGCCTCCACGGCGCTCCGACGAGCGACCCGTTCCCCGCCTACAACGGCGGCGCGGGCGACCCGCTCGACACGACCTGGACCAACCCGCCCTCGTCGACCACGTCCGGCTCCTGGGCCGCCTCGGCCGACATACTGGACGACCCGGCTCCCGCCGCTGCCGCCCCCTCCGCGTCATACGCCTCGGAGGGCTCGTGGCCGGCGTTCGAGCAGCCCGCCGCACGCACGGCCTATCCCCCCTCGTACGAGGTGCGCGCCGGCTGGGCCGTGGCCGACGACTCCGACCCGCTCACCAGCCCCTCCCCCGCGGCCGGCACCCCGACCGTGCCCGGCCGGGCGGTCTCGAACTACGACGACGTGCTGTCGGCTCCGACGCCGCCGCAGGCCTCACCGTTCGTGGCGGGCGCGTACGAGACGGGCGACATCACGACCAGCCCGGCCGCCTGGCCGGAGCCTCCGTCGGCGGACGGCAGCAACCGGCCCGGGTACGGCCCCCAGCAGCAGAGCGGCAGCCACCGCAGGGGCCCGGAGCAGGATTATCCGCACGACTACTATCGGTGATCTCCAGTACCCATTAATGCGTAAAACCCACGCGATGTCCCCCCAAAGCGGGGTCGACGGAGCAATAGGGTTTGCGGCATGTTGCGCGACACGCAGGGTAGCTGGCTGAGCACCCTCCGGCACGATGTGCCAGCCTCGCTCGTGGTTTCCCTCGTCGCGGTGCCCCTCTCGCTGGGCATCGCGATGGCCTCCGGGGCGCCGCTGGCCGCCGGTCTGATCGCCGCCGTGGTGGGTGGCATCGTAGCGGGCGCGCTGGGCGGCTCGGCCGTGCAGGTGAGCGGCCCGGCCGCCGGACTCTCGCTGGTGGTCGTTGACCTCGTGCACACGTACGGGTGGCGGGCGACCTGCATGATCACCCTGCTGGCGGGGGCCGTACAACTTCTGCTGGGGGTGTTCAAGGCGGCCAGGGCGGCGCTGGCGGTGTCGCCGGCCGTCATCCACGGCATGCTGGCGGCCGTCGGTGTGATCATCGCCCTGGCCCAGCTCCACGTCGTCCTGGGCGGCAGCTCGCAGCGCTCGGCCATCGCGAACCTGATCGAGCTGCCCGGCCAGATCGCCGACCTGCACGGGCACAAGGTCGCCGTCGGCGTGCTCACGATCTCCGTGATGGCGTTGTGGACGCGCCTGCCGAAACGGGTCAAGACGGTGCCCGCGCCGCTGGTGGCGCTGCTCGTGGCGGCGCTCACGGCGTGGGCGTTCGGCTGGGACGTCACGCGGGTGGACCTGTCGGGCAGCCTCACGGAGTGGAGCTTCCCGGTGCTGCCGCAGGGCGACTGGCACCTGGTGGTGGCCGCGGTGTTGCTCGTGGCGCTGCTGGCCGGGTGCGAGTCGCTGCTGTGCTCGGTGGCGATCGACGGGATGCACGGCGGCCGCCGCGCCGACCTGGACCAGGAGCTGACCGGGCAGGGCGTGGCCAACATGGTCGCCGGCGCGCTCGGCGGCCTGCCGGTGGCCGGGGTGATCGTGCGGAGCAGCGCGAACGCGCGGGCGGGAGCGCGTACCCGCTGGTCGACGATCCTGCACGGGGTGTGGGTGCTGGTGTTCGCCCTGGGGTTCGGCTGGTCGATCGCGCTGATCCCCCTGGAGGCGCTGGCGGCGCTGCTGGTGTTCATCGGCGTGCAGATGGTGAACCTGGGCCACATCAGGAAGGTGCACGGGCACGGCGAGGTGCCGGTGTACGTGGTGACGATGGTCGCGGTCATCCTGCTCGGGCTGGCCGAGGGGGTGCTGGCGGGCCTGGCCCTGGCCGCGCTGCTGGCGTTGCGCCGCCTGACGTGGGTGACGGTGCTCAAGCGCGAGGAGCGCGACGGGCGGCTGAACGTGACGATCTCGGGGTCGCTGACGTTCCTCGGGGTGCCGCGGCTGACGCACGAGCTGCGGACGATTCCCGCGGGCTCCGCCGTGGACCTGGACCTGAACATCGACTTCATGGACAACGGCGCCTTCGAGGCCATCCACTCCTGGCGGCTCGACCACGAGCGCATGGGCGGCACGGTGGACATCGACGAGCTGCACGACGAGTGGTACGGGCTGGCGGCCAGCGGGGCGCGCACGGCGCCCGTGAAGTCGCCGCTGAAGGTGCCGGACCGCTGGTGGCTGCCGTGGGGGCACCGGCGGCCCGCGATGCCGATCGGCGGGCCCGTGGACGGCGTGACGGGGCCGTCGCCGGAGAGCCGGCTCACGGCGGGGGCACGCGAGTACCACCGGCACACGGCGCCGCTCGTCCGGCCGATCTTCACCGAGCTGGCCCGCAAGCAGCAGCCCTCGCACCTGTTCATCACCTGCGCCGACTCAAGGATCATGCCGAGCCTGATCACGGCCAGCGGGCCCGGGGACCTGTTCACGGTGCGCAACATCGGCAACCTGGTGCCGCGCAAGGGCTCCGAGCCGAACGACGACTCGGTGGTGGCGGCGATCGAGTACGCGACGCAGGTGCTGGGCGTGCGCACGATCACGGTGTGCGGGCACTCGGGGTGCGGGGCGATGGCCGGGGTGCTGAGCGGCGGGGTGCAGGCGGGCAGCCTGCCGGGGTTGCGGCGCTGGTTGCGGCACGGGGACCACAGCCTGGCCACGTTCATCGAGACCGAGGGCGACCGGCTGCACGGCGGGGCGCTGGACGTGTTGTGCCGGGTGAACGTGCAGCAGCAGCTGGAGAACCTGCGTACCTACAAGAAGGTCGACGAGCAGATCAAGGCGGGCAAGCTGGAGCTGGTCGGGCTGTTCTTCGACATCGGCTCGGCGAGGGTGCACATGGTGCCGCCGCTGCGTCCTACGCTCTGCGTGAATACCGCTGATCGCAGGGTGGTCACCGGCGAAGAATGAACCCATGAAAATTCTGGTCTTGGGTGGTTCGGCGTTCCTGGGGCGCGCGGTCGTGACGGCGGCGCTGGCGCGGGGGCATGAGGTGACGACGTTCAACAGGGGGCGGAGCGGGGCGGACGTGCCCGGGGCGCGGGCCGTGCGCGGCGACCGGGAGGTGGCCGCGGACCTGGAGCGGCTGGCCGAGGGGCGGTCGTGGGACATCGTGGTCGACACCTCCGGCTATGTGCCGCGGGTGGTGGGCGAGTCGGTGCGGGCGTTGTCGGGGCGGGCGGGGACCTACGCGTACGTGTCCAGCGTCTCGGCCGTGGCCGACTTCCCCGCCCAGCCTGCCGCCGAGGACGCGCCCGGGTGGCCCTGCCCGGCCGGCGCCGGGCCCGACGACGGTGACTACGGGGTGTTGAAGGCGGGCTGCGAGCGGGCGGTGGAGGAGGGGTTCGACGGCGCCGCGCTGATCGTGCGGCCCGGCCTGATCCTGGGGCCGCACGAGAACGTGGCCCGGCTGCCGTGGTGGCTGACCAGGATCTCGCACGGCGGCAAGGTGCTCGCTCCCGGGGATCCGGACGCGCCGATGCAGCTCGTGGACGCTCGCGACGTGGCCGCCTTCACGCTGGACCAGGCCGAGTTCGGCGCGTCCGGGCGGTTCCTGGTGACCGGGCCCGCCGGCAACGCCACCTACGGCGAGTGGCTGGGGTTCTGCAAGGAGGTCACGGGGTCCGACGCGGAGTTCGTCTGGATGGACGAGGAGTTCCTGGTGGAGCAGGGGGCCGGGACGTTCGTGGAGTTGCCGTTGTGGGGTGGGCCGCCGTCGGCGGAGACGGACAACTTCTGGAGTGTGCCCACGGCCAAGGCGCAGGCCGCCGGGTTGCGCACTCGGGCGGTCTCGGAGACCGTACGTGACACGTGGGACTGGTTGCGTGAGATTCCCGAGGACAAGCGTCACTACGGCACCCATGGGATGGACGCGGAGAAGGAGGCGGCCATTCTCGCGGCGTGGGAGTCGCGTTCTGAGTAATCCTGCGCAGACCGGGGCTCGGAGGCGGGGTTAGAGTCGCGGAGCCAGCGAGGTTGTCCCATTGCTCACGGCGGTCCTCGCAGCGCCGGTCCTGACTCCCAGGGGCCGTTCAGAGGGGCGGGGGTGCCGATGCCTCCGCCCCTCGTCCTCACCTCAAGACCCGCGCCTCGGTGACCATAGCGCGCACCTGAGCGGCCGGTCGCGACAGGTCCGGACGTGCTAACACCGGGGAAACACCCGGCCCGAAATGCTGCCTTCCATGCGTTTCATGGCCATTTGGCCTGTGTAGGCCGTCGTGCTCGCGAAGCTTTGGCGGGCGATCGCGATCCTGTCGCCGGTGCTCCTCACGTCGAGCGGCGTTCCCGTCTCCTTCACCCCTGTGGCGATCCCTGTGGCGATCGTGTCCGCCGCTCCGGAGCCCGCGAAACCCCTCGTGCCCGCGAAGAAGCCCTCGTACAGGAAGCCGTTGAAGCGGTCCCTGGACCGCTACCTGGACGACCTGCCGGGTGATCTGGCCGTGTCGGTGCGGGAGCTGTCGTCGGGGTCGTCCTTCACCTACAACCCCCGGCTCAGGACGGCCACGGCCAGCATCGTCAAGGTGAACGTCGTGGTGGCGCTGCTGCTGCGCGCCCAGCGGCAGCGGCGCGGCCTGTCGGGGTGGGAGCGGCGGGCGGCGGCCCAGGCCGTCAAGGTGAGCGACAACGACGCCGCCTCGGCGCTGTGGGCGGCGATCGGCGGCGCGCCGGGGCTGGCCGCCGCCAACAAGCGGCTCGGCCTGCGCGACACCCGCCCCGGCCCCGGGGGCGCGTGGGGATCGACGACGACGAGCGCGGCCGACCAGGTACGGCTGCTGAACGCGCTCGTCTCGGCCAGGAGCCCGCTGTCGGCCGGGCACCGCCGGTACGTGCTGGCCCTCATGCGCGAGGTGGCGCCCGAGCAGGCGTGGGGGGTGAGCGCGGCCGGGCACAAGGGGGCGGACGTGGCGGTCAAGAACGGGTGGCTGCCCCGGGAGCGGGACGGGGGGCGGTGGACGGTCAACAGCATCGGGCGGGTACGGGAGCGGGGGCGAACGTACCTGATCGCGGTCATCTCCCGGCGCAACCGTTCCATGGGGGCGGGGGTCGAGGCGGTCGAGCACGTCAGCGCGCTCGTCGCCAAGGCCCTGGCCAAAACCGCCGGTTAATCCCAAGACGCGGCATGCTGGAATGAGTGCCCGGCTTTCCGAGGGGATTCGATGACAACCGATTTCCAGCATCCGCGCTTCGCGCAGGCGTACGCGCGGGCGTCCGAGCTCGCCGACCAGCGGGGAGCGTACGAGCACCGGCGGCGTCTGCTGGCCGGGCTGGAGGGCAGGGTGATCGAGGTCGGAGCCGGGAACGGCCGCAACTTCGCCCACTACCCCGCGTCGGTGACCGAGGTGGTGGCCGTGGAGCCGGACGACACGCTGCGCGCGTTCGCGGCGGAGCGGGCCAGGTCCGCGCCCGTACCGGTGTCGGTCGTGCCAGGGCACGCCGAGGCGCTGCCCGGCTCCTCGTTCGACGCGGCGGTGGTGTCGCTGGTGTTGTGCTCGGTGCCGTCGCAGGGGCGGGCGCTGGCGGAGATCGTACGCGTGCTGCGGCCGGGCGCGCAGCTGCGCTTCTACGAGCACGTACGCTCGGCCAACCCCGCCCTCGGCCTGCTGCAGCACCTGATCGCACCGGCGTGGCGGCGCCTGGCCGCCGGTTGCCACCTCAACCGGGACACGCTGGCGGCGATCGAGCGGGCGGGGTTCGAGGTGTCGGAGGTCGAGCGGTTCGGCTTCGCCCCGCAGCCGCTCGTTCCGGCCATGGCTCACGTGATCGGGCGTGCCGTCACTCCGTGAAGTCGCCGTACGTCGGCCTGCCCACCGGCTGGTACACGTTGAGCACGCAGCCGGTGCTGCTCGCCCTCGACTCGACCAGGCGCAGCGCCGTCGCCGTGCGGCCCGGCTCGAACAGCCGCCTGCCACTGCCCAGGACGACCGGGTACGTCCACAGCCGCAGCTCGTCGATCAGGCCGTGATCCAGCAGCGACTGAGCGAGCACGCCACTGCCGTGGATCTGGAGCTCCCGGCCGGGACGGCTCTTCAGCTCGGCGATCCGCCCCAGGACGTCGGACGCGATGAGCGTCGAGTTGTTCCACTCGACCTTGTCGAGGGTCGTCGAGACGACGTACTTGGGCAGCGAGTTGAGGCGCGCCGCGATCACGTCGTTCTCGTCGCCGGCGGTCGGCCAGTAGGCGGCGAAGATCTCGTACGTCCTGCGGCCGAGGAGGAATCCGTCCGCCTCCTCCCACCACGCGGGATTGTCCAGCGCCTCGTCGGCGTAGGGGAACTGCCAGCCGCCGTGCTCGAACCCGCCGCTGGTGTCCTCGCCCGGTGCGCCAGGCGCCTGCATGACGCCGTCCAGCGACAGGAACGTCGCTAAAGTGATCCTCATCGTCATCCTCCATCTCGTCGGTACTGATGCAGACGTGCCGCGCCCCCGAAACTCATCGGCCCGATCATAGGCTTCGCCCATGCGCAGGATCACGGTGATCGGATGCGGCGGCAGCGGCAAGACGGTGCTGGCCGGCAGGCTCGGGGCCGCGCTGGGCATCCCCGTCACACACCTGGACGCCGTCTACTACGACGAGGACTGGAAGCCGTTGGCGCGGGAGGACTTCGCTCGGCGGCAGCGGTCGATCGTGGCCTCCGGCACCTGGATCGCCGATGGCAACTACGCCTCCACTCTGCCGATCCGGCTGGCGGCGTCCGACACGGTCATCTTCCTGGACCTGCCGGCCTGGGCCTGTCTGTGGGGGATCGTCCGGCGCCGGCGGCGGTATCGGGGCGGGCAACATCGCCAGGCCGGTGTGTACGACCGGATCACGTGGCAGTTCGTCAGGTACGTGTGGGGTTACCGGCGCGAGATGGCTCCTCGGGTGCGCGGGCTGATGGCCGAGCATGCGGGCCACGCCGAGATCGTGGTGCTGCGCAGCAGGAGGGAGATCGACCGGTTCCTCCGGCCATGGACGCCCGCCGCCATCTGGTAGGGCCACTGATAGGATCCCCGGCATCCGTTGCACGCAGCACCCCCGAGGAAAGCGCATTGCTGTATCCCGAACCGACAGAAACGTCGCAACCACAAGCCACAGTGACGGTTACTCAACGGGTGACGGTGAAGCCGCAAGCAACTGTTACCGCGAAGGTCACCGTTCGTTCAACCACCACGGTCACCCAGTCGGCCACTCCGGCACCGACCATTACCCGGACCGTCACGCATTCTCCCAGCGCGACTCCGAAGCCCACCAAAACGGTGACGGCCACGCCCACGTCGCCTACCGATTCGGCTGCTCCAGCGACGGTCACCGTGACGGCCCCCGCGCCTCAGGCCCAGGTCCCCGCGCAAACTCAGGCCGTGCCCGTGCCGTCATCCGAAACATCGGCGTTACCGACCGAAGCACCGGTCGTCGCGCAACCAGAAGGCAGCGTGGTGACGGTTACCGCCACGCCGGTGACGCAAATAGAAACGGCGCCGGTATCGAACGAGAGCATTCTTCCTTCGGCCGCCGCGCTGTTCGTCATCGCCGCCGTTCTCGTGTTCGCCGGCATCAAGCTGATGGGTTACCTGAAACGCACGGGGTCCATCCGCTAGGAGCATGGGCGACGGTCCAATGAGGCAAGAGAGGCGCTCTGGTCGTTTCCAAAAGCTGACGGGTGAGGCCTGTAGCTAGTCAATTACTGGAGCTGGCGTTTGGCCGCTCAGGAGTTGCGGGCTTGGGCGCTACGGCAGGAACTTGGTGTCGGCGTCCACACTACGATCTTGGTTTACCAGCCGTCCCAGCCCTTCCAGCCGTACCATGGCCCTGTTATGTGTTCGTACTGGTCGTCCATGTTGTCGATGGGCACCTTGCCTTCTGGTAGCCACATGAACCCTCTTGACGCCGCCCACGGCCAATCGTGGACCAGGAATCTCGCCCCTCCTGGAATGGCCTCGGCCTCCCCCGAGTAATTCCCGCACACCCGATACAGGCCCACCTGCTCGCACCCTGGCCCCGGTTCCTTGCCGGACGCGAGTCTCATCGCATACTGCTCCAGGCTGGGTTCTGACAACGCGAACCGCGCCCGGAACGGTGCATCTACGGTCAGGGCGCTCACCAGCCCGAAGAGAATGAGCGGCGCCGGCAGCCATCTCATCAAACGATCCGCCGTGAGCATGTGCCGCGCCTCCCACATCGCCGCGCCGAACCAGATCAGCCAGACTACGGCGAAACCACCCCAGACCAGCACGACGAAGACCCATGCTTCGGTGTAGGGGGTCGCGACGCCGTGCCAGGCTAACCCGAGGAAGGCTGCGACCCCAAGCGCTGCCAGGAACGGCCATCCCGGCGATCTGTCGATAAACATGGCGTAACCATAGGGTTTATCATTCCTACCTAACAGAGGGCCGCGTGCCAAGCAGCCCTTGTGTGGCGATAATCCCGGAGTCGGCGTAGAAGGCCCAGTGCTGGTCCCTGGCTTGTCAGCGCAGTAGATCTTGACTCAGACAAATCCCCGGGATCCAATGACGAGTTGGCCCTCAACGCGACTCTAGACCGCTGCATCCTCAGGCTCGCGCACTCCGGTACATGGTGTGATTTCCCGGCGTAGCATCCTGCCGTGGCGGGGCATGAGATTGGCTACCTAGAGGTCTGGTCGGCCTGGGGCTGATGGCATCGACATCCGTCAACAAGTGCGCTGTCCAGTAATGCCGCTTCAAACGCGGGAACGTCTCTCCCAAGGTCATCCAGGCTCGCGTCGATCGCGGAGACAATGGGCGTACGGTCACCTCTGCCCCGTCGATGACGCGTTAGGCCCGTCCGTAATCGGCTCCGTTGACAAACTGAGCAGTCCGCCTAACTCTCGGGCGACTGTTTCCCCAGGTAGACACCAGGGATGGGTGACGAGTCGGCCTGTAGGCCGGGTTCTAATGGCGTAGCTACGCTGACCTGGGCGGATTGCGGCATGGTGTAGCTGAGCTGGGGTGATGCCTCTGGGTGGTTGCCGACACTTCGCAGCGTTTTACACGGTCATGTGCCCTGGCTGTGCCCTGTGGAGAAGTGTGCTGACTCTCCGCGCCGCATTCGTGGATCAGCGGGCGTACGAGGAACTGCGCAAAGCCCAGACAGACATGAGTGAGCTAGAAAACTGACAGGCACCCCGAGGCTGTTAATGCTGAATGGATCTTCGGGACGAGTACGGCTAAGTGGGCGTCTCGTACTATCGTGTGCTCGGCCGTGCCGTCTAGCGAAGAATTGACATGTGCCCCACCTCAAGCGGACACGCGAGACGAATGAGGCATACAAGCGGACATGACATGAGTAATAAACCCATAAGTCCACCTGGCGTGCCCTGGATCGATGTGGCGGTAGACTCTCGTTCCAGACGCACGGAGGAGGTTGACGATGGAAGTCCGGTACATCAAAGAGAATGAGGCGCTTGCCCTTATCAATAAGGACGAGAGTCATTTCTGGGATTTCAAAAGTGCCCGCTCCGACGGCAAAGTGGTTCAGAAGATTGCCGTTGCCCTTGCCAACGCCGAAGGTGGTGAGTTTATCGTCGGCGTGGAAGATGTAAAGGAAGCGACCGGACTAGCCCGCTGGAAGGGTTTCGTCGCCCAGGAAGACGCTAACTGGGTCCACACCTCACTAGTAAAAGACGTCTCGCCACCGATCCCATATGATATCGAATTCCTCAAAGTTGAAGGCCGAGAAGATCTAAGGATCGCTTGTCTCGTCTCAATCCAAAAGAGCCCCGACGTCCACAAAACAAGTTCTCAAGCAGTTTTTCAGCGGCGAGGCGCCCAATCCTTGGAGCTCAAGGGAACAGCAATTGCGGACTTGACTCTTTCAAAAGGAGCAAAGTCATACGAGGATCAAGTCCTCGATGACTATGATCTGGACGAGGTTAGCGAAGAAGACGAGCTTGCATTCTTCCTTGAATCCTACACTCCGAGTTCAACGCCCGAAAAATTCCTCTCGCGCCAGCGCCTTATTGACCGCAAGACCAAAAAAGGGACAGTTGCTTCCGCGATCCTGTTTGCTGCAGAGCCAGCGGCAGTGGTCCCCAAGCGTTGTTCAGTAAAGATCGCCCGATACGAGACCGCGGAAAGAATTCCCCAAAGAAAATATCTCAAGGGAACGCCAGCAACGGTTGACGGATGCGCCCGCGAACTAATCGATCGGACATTGGGCGAGGTTCGAGCTATCCTACAAGAACATATGGTTATGCAGCCAGACGGAAGCCTCAGCCCTATGCGCTATCCCCCTGAGGCGCTAAAAGAGATTATTGTCAATGCGGTGATCCATCGAGACTACAACATTTCCGACGACATTCTTATTTCGATATACGATAATCGCGTTGAGGTGCGAAGTCCCGGCAGGCTGCCCGGACATATCACCAGGGATAACATCCTCGAAGATAGATTTGCCCGAAATCCTACCATTGTTAGACTGCTCAACAAGTATCCGGACGCTCCAAACAAGGATATTGGAGAAGGTTTGGATACCGTCTTTAATGCAATGAAGGCCGCTCGTCTCAAGGCTCCTCAACTAAGAGTCGACGATAACTCGTTCGTCGTCATTCTAGAACATGCTCCGCTCGCCAGGCCGGAGGAGATTGTTCTAGAGTACCTAGGCAATCATCCCGAAATCACGAACCGTGTGGCTCGCGCGTTGACGGGAATCGAATCCGAGAACGCGATGAAGAAGGTCTTTTATAAGCTCCGTGATGGCGGTCAGATCGAACTTGTTCCAGGGCGCACCGTTTACAGTGCCGCTTGGCGACTGGTCGGCGAATGACCTTCCTAGGAAGCCGGGTTACGGGACGACTTCTTGCCGCGATTACTGCACCATTCGTTCAAGTGGTGGGAATCTTTATCGCTTAGGCTGGAGCTGCGCCAGGTTGTGAGGGTTGCGAGGACTTCTCTGCTGAGGGCTCAATTGGAGCTCGCGGTCTTGCTGCTCTTCCTTTGCTGCTGCACGAAGATCAAAAGGCCGTCTCCGTGATCACGGGAACGGCCTTTGAACTGGGTGGAGATGAGGGGATTCGAACCCCTGACCCCTTCGATGCGAACTCGTGGCATGAAGGTCATTAGTAGTCGGAGCGGTGCTCAAGTGGGCCATGGCGATCACGGTCGATCACCGATGGGCGTTGAGGTTGCTGCACGCGACTGCTGCACCTGCAGTGTTGTCAACCTTCCGCTTGATGCAGATTTACGTCGACGTTCGGCTTCCGCGCACTCGGAACCAGGCATAAAAGTGCCGCACTCTCCGAGGTTTAGCTTATCCTTCGTCAAGGACGTTAATTACATTGGTAGCAAAATCGAATGACGCTCCGTCCGGCATAGCGCGTATGGCCGGACCAATCGTAAGCGTGGATTTACCGCTCGACGTTAGAATAGTGTACATTTCCCGCGAAATCCCATCCGGACCAGCCCACGAAAATACGCCGTGATAGCCAATAAAGTCTAGCAGTTGATCGGAAGCTGGAATTAGAGTAAAGGAGCCAGACACTTTCAAGCTAGCGTTGAAAACAGCATCAACGTAGCCATATTTTGGATCCTGGGGACTTCCCGATAGATTGTATGCCGCTTCGAAGGTAGCACTAAGGCGACTCGGATCCTCTGTACCGAAGACCTTCACGTCCAAATTCAAAAGATCTCCCAGAGTGAATCCTCTGAGCGATTTAAGCATCGCTGTAGCCGACGAAAGAGCCTCAGCGGCAACGAGGCGTGACAGGGCGTCGCGATCTATATTTGGTACTGCAGGCGCTAGATCGACGAGGACATCCTGCAAGGAGGGAAATGCTTTAATTTCGAACCCCTCCTGGCTACATTCACGGAACAGCGCCTTTGCGAGACTCTTATTTTCAAAAAAGGCGGCGTCTTGGCTTACTATGTATACGACATAATCAGTCGCGAGATCTCGGGCTGCCTCCCAGATTAGACAGTCTTTATA
The DNA here is from genome assembly GCF_042656245.1 of Nonomuraea insulae. NCBI lineage: Bacteria > Bacillati > Actinomycetota > Actinomycetes > Streptosporangiales > Streptosporangiaceae > Nonomuraea > Nonomuraea insulae. The sequence goes on along the minus strand of NZ_JBHSPA010000045.1, from coordinate 6,766 downwards.
CTGCTGCTTACGGCCGCCTGACGGGGGAAGGCCAGCGTCTACCCTGTCGAGAGCACGTCGCACATGATCCAGCGTTAAGGGCACGTGGATCATTAGTGGCTGCAGCTCAATTAAACGGTCTTGGATAGCTTGCTCTATCTTTCGCTCGGGAGATCTGGACGACAATAATGGATCAACGCTACTGTTAAGTAGACGCTGCAGTAGCCTACCGGACTTAACCATTCGATCGAACGCTTCCATGCCCGATTGCAGAATCTGTTTCTTGATCTCCCTTTTGATAACTTCTGGCATGCCCAGCTTGGCGTCATTTTGGCGAACTGCATAAAGCAGAGCCACCCCGAGTGGAGTTCTAAGAAGTGTTTCCGATCGCCAAATATTCGTGTCAATCAGTACACATATCTTACGCATGGACAGTTCGTTCATTGAAGACTCTCCGTTAGTTCGCGCATGAGGGGCACCGTATACTCTAGTGACGCTATGTGCATCTGGCCATCCAATTACCGCAGCTCATCGGACGCTTTGGATGGGTTGCAAACTAGGCGAAGATCATTCGCTTCCGGGAGGACTTGGCTAACAGCGTTGTAGTCATCTCCTCGTCGGGCAGGTGCAGCCATACCGGGCCGGTCGTGCCAGGGCAAGCCGTCGTTCGCGTGTACCTGCGTCCCGGTGAGCTTCCGCGTGCGCTGGTTGTCCTGCCCGCAGGCGGCGGCTTGCCCTGGTGCGGCTGGTCTGGTGTCCCTCGGGTGACCGGCGAGTAGATGACCACCATTGCCGACCTTGACTCCTCTCCGAGGAGGGCCGGGGTTTGGGGCAGCGCCCCAAAGGCTTTGTCCTTTAGTGATGCCAGTGAAGATCCTTAACGTGTGCAAGTCTGCGAGTCTTCTTCACTGTTGACCCGGGAGGATGCGCGGGCTGTGAGCTGGCCGCTTGCAGGCTTCTGCTATGTGGTGGGAGGTCGAGGAACATGGAGGAGAGCGACGCTTCCAGCCCTTACCTGGCCTATCCCCTCTCGGTGGTGCCGCTTGCCGGCACGCGCGCCGCCGCGGGCGGACGGCCGGGACGAGCCGGGCCGCCCGCGAGCGAGCGCGCAAGTGCGCGGGCTCTGCTTGCTGGATGTCCCTCGCGGTGGTGCGCTGGCGACAAAGGAAGCAGCGGAGGGGTGGGCATGGTAGGGCTGACGCTTGCTCCTGAAAGATCGCGATCTTTCGAGCTGGCTGAGGCCGAAGAGGTTATCGAGCTGCACCGCTACCCGCTAGACCCGCTTCCCTCCAGCTCCCCTCGTGAAGCTCCAATCAACGAGCACCTCACCCAGCCCAAACCTTTGGTCGCCCAGCTTCCCGTGATCACGTGGTGCCCGCCGCGCCGCGGCGGGCTTGAAGACGTGAGGAAAGTTGTAACAGGTGACCGGCTGTCGTAGGAGGTCCGTGTTTTCGTCACACCAGCTTTGCCTATTCGCGCGTTAGTTTGAGATCGTCTGAGTCAACCCACGGCTTATCCATCGCTCTCGCAAGGGCCTCTGCACCGTCCATTGCTGGCGTGATCCCCAAGCCTCTTAGCAGCATCGACGCGCCGGTCTGAGTCAGATGGACGTCCCCGGGGATCTCGGTGTCCAGCCCGTGCGCGTGGAGTAGTTCCCGTACCTCTCGTACTAGGTGGGTTGGATCGAAGTACTGCCGGTTTGCGGTCACTGGGTTTCCTTCCATGTCAGGCCAGTGATGCGCTCGTATGCCTCGATGTAGCGGGCGCGAGTGGCCTCTACGATGTCCTGTGGCACTTCGGGAGCGGGGGCCTTCTTGTCCCAGCCGGTGCCAGCAGCCCAGTCACGGACGAACTGCTTGTCGAAGGCGAACTGAGGTTGTCCTGGATTCCAGTCCTCTAGGGGCCAAAAGCGCGACGAGTCTGACGTCAGGACTTCATCGCCCAGCGTGAGCCGTCCGGCCGTGTCCCATCCAAACTCAAGCTTGGTGTCCGCGATGATGATGCCGCGTGCACGGGCGACCTCGGCTCCGCGCTTGTAAACATCGAGCGTGATCTGACGAAGTTGTTCGGCTACCTCCGCGCCTTCCTGCTTCACCACATCGCCGAATGTTATGAACTCGTCGTGCGCTCCGATCTGTGCTTTTGTGGTCGGGGTGAAGATGGGTTCTGGTAGCTGAGAGCCCTCAACTAGGTCGGCCGGCAGAGGCACGCCAGACACGGCCCCTTCGCGCTCGTACTCCTTGAGTCCAAGGCCAGCAAGGTAGCCGCGGGCGATACATTCGACCTGCACCATGTCGAGCTTGCGGCATCGTACGGCCCTGCCCGCGAACTCCGCTGGCACGTCGGTGGCGGAAAGGATGTGGTTCGGCAGGATGTCGGCAAGCTGGTCGAACCACCAGAGCGAGAGCTGAGTCAGAACTGCGCCCTTGTCCGGGATTGGCGTGGGAAGGATCACGTCGTAAACGGACACACGGTCCGATGCAACGAGGATGATGTCTCCACGGTCCTCGTAGACGTCTCGGACCTTGCCGGAGTGGATCAGTTTCACTGTGTCTCCTGTTCATCTGCAAGCTTGTAGTCGTACGTGGACCAGCGACCCGAAACAGTCACGTATTCGCCATACTCGATGACATCACCACCCTGGTCGTACACCCAGTTTCGGCCCCTAAGGACTGGCGACCCGACCGGAATGGCCAGATCCTCCGCCTCCTGTTCGCTGGCCACGTCAGCGCATTGCTGGTCACGACCCGCTGCGAAGAGTCGACCTGTCTGCTCTCCGATGTACGCCGGTGTGCCTTGGACGAGGCGCTCAGCCACAAGCAGCGAAGGCGCGATTTCAGCCAAAGCGCCGTTAAACCACGATGTAGACGCCGACACTGGCGTGTTGGTGTCAGTGTTCATGGTGACTCGATGACGGCGGATGGCGTTCATGCCTTCCTCCAAGCCGAGGGCGTCAGCAACCTGCTCCGGCGCGGCGACCAGCTCGCATTCCTTGATTTGAGCTGCCTCGTTAGGTGGATAGATCCGCCCACTACGGCGAATCGCCTGGAAGCGATCGCGTGGTGAGGTGTACTGCCCCTTGAGGACTGTCACGACGGTTCCAATGCCAGGTAGCGCCTTGACTAGTCCCTCCGAGCGCAGTGAGGCCAAGACCTTCGTGGCTGTAGCCAAGGAGATCTCCCAGTCACGAGAGATCTGGCGAGCGGACGGAATGGTGTCACCGTCCTTGAGCGTGCCGGACTGGATCTGGCTGCGAATGTGGTTGACGACCTGCACGTATGGGGGGTCTGGGCGTTCGATCCTCGGCGACATCGGGTTGACCTCCAAGTCGGACTTTAAGGGCGTTCTAGTACACCGCTTACTGCCAGAGTAGCCGATAGAAGATGGCCTGGTGAAATCGGGGCAGTGAACTGCTTGACGGTGTACTAGCACACCTGTAGGCTGTGTACTAGATCGCAAGGAAGGGATGCAAATGAGAAACATTCCGGTGGACACGGCGGGCATGTCGTTCATGGTGGCGGCCGAGGCTGAGCCGAAGATCGCTGACAAGGCGACGGGTGAGGTGAAGAAGGATGCGGAGGGGCGTGATTTGTACACGCTGCCGCTGCTGGTGACGCCGAATGATGACCGGCGCAACCCGGTGATCATGGTGACGTTCCCGTCGGTGGACTTCCCGCAGATCGTGTTGGGCAGCAGGGTACGTCCGGTGGGGCTGGTCTGCTTCTTCTGGCAGATCAACGGCGGTAACGCGGGGCTGGGGTTCCGTTGCGAGGCGGTGCGTCCGGACTCGGCTAAGGCCGCCTGATGAGCTGGACGGCGCGGTGTGTCGAGTGCCGTTCGCAGCGGGATCTTGCTGAGCAGTTCGACGCTCGACACAACCGGATCGTCTGGCTGTGCGCGTACTGCCACTACCGCGCTGTGGCTGGTGGTGATGCGTGATGGCGTGGTCGAAGCCGAGAGTTCAATGCGCTGCGCGGCATCCGGACACGGGGCTGCGGTGTGAGCTTGGCCCGGGTCACGCTGGCGGGTTGGGCTTGCATGGCTATCTCGTCGTGGTGAACGAGGAGGAGGGCGAGGCGTGGGTTCCCTGGCCTGGGGCTGGTCGGTAGGTGGTGCAGAAGGTAGGTCCCGGAGCGGCTGCGAGCTTGGCGGCATGAGCCGCTCCGGGGTCTCCGTCCACGGTGAAGAGGAGAGGAGACGGGTCTAGTATGCGGGATTTCCTGCTCTGGTCTGGCCTGGCGCTGCTGAGCGCGGGCGTGAGTTTGTGGGTGTGGCGCCGGTTGGGGCCGGTGTCGTTCTGGTACGTGCTCGGGTTCCCGGTCAAGGCCGTGATGGTTTACGGCACGTGGCGGGCGGTGGCGTCGGGCTGCGGGCTGGCCAAGCGGCGGCGTCGGTGGCGCTGGTCGGTGCCGGGCTTCCCGGGCTGGGGTGCCGAGTGATGGCGGCGCCGAAGGGGCGGAAGCTCACCGCCGACGAAACTTACGCACTGGTCGAGTCGCTGTCGCCGGAGCAGATGCGTAACGCGCTGCACTACCTGAAGGGCTGGGACGAGGAAGGTTTCCAGTTCGCGGTCCAGCAGATGGGCGGTGGCGGCTGATGCATGGGCTGATGGTCAAGCAGCGCCGCAAGCTGCATCGGGTGCAGGTGGAGAAGGCGCCGCGGCTGGGTCTGATCCGGCCGACCCCGCAGGGGTTCATAGTGACGGCTCGCCTGCATGATGGGCAGACTCCCGACGATTACGAAGATGTGCTGGAGAAGCTGGCGCATGCGTGGCGGGTGCACGGGGTGCGGCTGGTGTCGTGGAAGCCGGGCCGGGTGACGCTGTCGGCCACGCTGGTGGATCCGCTGGAGATGGCGGCCGGGCTTGAGGTGGCGGCGGAAGGTCTGTTGCGGGTGCGGGTGGGCCTGCTGGATGACGGCAACCCGTTCGTGATCGATTTCCGGACGGTGCCGCACTGGTTGAACGTGGGCGCCACCCAGTCGGGCAAGTCGAACCTCGCGAATGCGCTGATCGTGGGCTTGTCTCCGCAGCCGGTGGCGCTGGTGGGCTTCGACTTGAAGGGCGGGGTGGAGTTCACCCCGTACCAGGCCAGGTTGTCGGCGCTGGCGACCGAGCGGCACGAGTGCGCCGGGCTGCTGGCCGAACTGGTGGCCGTGATCAAGTCGCGAATGGAGCTATGCCGGCAGCACCGGGTGAAGAACATCTGGCATCCGCGGCTGCCGGAGGGTGCACGGCCGATACCGATCGTGGTCCTGGTGGATGAGATGGCCGAACTGTTTCTGATGGCCGACCCGGACAACGAGAAGGAAGAGGTGGCCGCGGTCGCCACGAGGTTGCTGCGGATCGCGCAGCTCGGGCGGGCGTTCGGCATCTATCTGTTCGTGTGCGGGCAGCGCGTGGGCTCGGACCTGGGCAAGGGTGTGACGGCGCTGCGGGCGCAGTTGACCGGCCGCATCTGCCACATGGTCAACGACGATGAGACGGCCAAGATGTGCCTGGGCGACATGGACCGGCACGCGGTGGCGGCAGCGCGGCAGATCCCTCCGGACCGGCCGGGCACGGCGGTCGTGATCGGCTCCGATAGCCGCTGGCATCGCGCCCGCTCGGCGCACGTGCTGGAAGAAGAGGCCGAAGCCGCCGCCGAAGCGTACGCGCATCGGGCGCCCTCGTGGCAGTCGCTGACCGCGCCGTTTGCGGGTGACGCAGAGCAGGCGGCGGAGCTGGATGAGTCGGAGATCGAGGAGTTCACCGAACCGGACCTTGAGGACCTTCCGGTCTAACGATCTCCGTATGTCGGGCCGGGCGTGAGCCCTGATCACGCCGCTTCCCTACCTGGCTCATGCCTGAAAGCGACGACGAAGGGCTCAGGCGATGGCGCGATGCATGGATCTGTCGGAGATGCACGAGCTGGAAGCGCCCTGTAAGGGGTGCGGTCATCAGCGGGCGGTGCACACGGGTGGCGCTAAGCCGGGCGGCTGGGCGATCTACGAACCGACGTGGGCGAACGCGTCGGGATGGTGCACGCAGCAGGGCTGCACCTGCCAGGGCCGGAGCTGACCAAAGGAGGTGAGGGTATGGCGCGCGCTGCTGTCTTTTACTTGGGCACGCATCAACCACATTGGCTTGCTGACCAGCGTTTCAGGGATGTGCCGCTGTTCGTATCGTCGCGGCGTCTACGGGGTCGTAAGTCGCTACCGCGGGCGGTAGGCAGGTGGGCACTGGACTCGGGTGGTTTTACCGAGATCCGAATGTTTGGGCAGTGGACGATCACGTCAGAAGAGTATGCGCGTCTGGTGTGCTGGTACGCCCGCGAAGTCGGCATGCCGGACTTCGTCGCGCCGATGGACTGGATGTGCGAACCGCCCATCATCTTCGGCAAGAACCAGCACCTCAAGCACACCGACCCGAAGTATTTCCATGGCACTCGCACTGCGCGCGGCATTCGTGACGGCGGTCCTGAGGAGTCGTTGGACGACGCGGTCTTGAAGCATCAGACGTGGACCGTCGCCAACTATCTACAGCTGCGGGACCTCCTGCCGGAGGAGATCGGCAAGCGGCTGATCCCGGTGGTGCAGGGATGGCTGCTCAAGCATTACCTGGCGATCGTGGACATGTACGCCGACGCGGGCGTTGATCTGCGCGCGCTACCTCTGGTGGGCCTTGGCAGTGTTTGCCGACGGCAGCACACCGACGAGATTGCCGAGATCGTCGTCGCACTGGCGGAGCGGGTCGCGTCCTCGGAGGACACTGTTGGCGAATCTAGTAGTGATCTAGGGCGGTCGTAGC
>NZ_JBHSPA010000044.1:0-1377 GCF_042656245.1 Nonomuraea insulae | reverse complement strand
CGTCTACCCGTTCATGCAGAAGCACTTCGCCAAGGGAGCTCTCACGGGTGCCATCAAGGGATGACGGCAGCGCGCAGCTCACCGGACGGGGGGCTGTGGTGACGATCGCGGACGTGGCCGAACGCGCCGAAGTCTCCACGAGCACCGTGTCGTACGCGCTCAGCGGCAAGCGCCCGATCTCCGAGCGGACCCGGGAACGGGTCATGCGAGCCATCGCGGACCTCGGCTACCACCCCCACGCCGGCGCCCGGTCACTCGCCTCCAGTCAGTCGAACATCATCGCCGTCATGGTGCCCCTGCGTACCGACATGTACGTGCCGGTGATCATGGAGATCCTGATGGCCATGACCACCGCCGCGCGTACGTATGGAAAGGACATCCTGCTTCTTACCGGGGACGAGGGCACGGACGGTGTGCGGCGGGTCGCGGCCAGCGGTCTGGCCGACGCCGCCTTGCTCATGGACGTCGAGCTCCACGACGAGCGCATCCCGGTGTTGCGCGAGATATCCATGCCCGCCGTGATGGTGGGACTCCCCTCCGAGGCGGGCGAGTTGCCCTGTGTCGACCTGAATTTCGAGGCGGCCGGCGAGGTCTGTGCCGACCACCTGGCCGACCTCGGGCATGACGACGTCGCGCTGATCGGTGTCAGCGCCAGCGTCTACCGCAGGCACACGGGATTCGCCGCTCGTACGGTCACCGGTTTCATGAACCGAGCACGTGAGCGAGGCCTGCGCGCCACACACAGGCCGTGCGACGGCACTTTCGACTCGACTGCGGGAACGCTCACCAGAATCCTCAACGAACGGCCCGCGACCAGTGGGTTCGTCATCCAGAACGAGGAGGCCGCCAGCCAGCTGATGAGCCTGCTGCGCCAGTTCGGGCGCGTCGTGCCGCAGGACGTGTCGGTCGTCGCGATCTGCCCGGATCAGGTGGCGCTCCAGTCCTCGCCACGCCTCACCAGCGTGCCGATCCCCGCGGAGGAGATGGGCCGCGGCGCCGTGCGGCTCGCCATAATGCAACTGTCCGGCCAGGCGACGGCCGGGGCCACGCTGATTCCGCCGAGGCTCGTCGTCCGGGAGTCCTCAGGGGTCAGGGTACGGTGACGATCACCTTGCCGCTGACCGCGTACGACTGTCCGCATCGGCCCGCATGCTCGACCGGGCGGCCCGCGAGATCTGCGAGGATGAAATCGGCAGCCTCCTTCGAGGCAGGCGGTAACGAGATGGTGACGGAAGGAAGGCGGCCGTGGCGGACAACCTAGCGAAGGCACCGGAGGAGCACGGCCAGGATCCGGTGCAGGGGCCCGTCACCATCGCCTACATCGCGGAGTCGGCGGGTGTGTCGATCCCGACCGTCTCGAAGGTGTTGAACGGCAGA